>NZ_FMCH01000296.1 GCF_900091855.1 Streptomyces sp. DvalAA-14 | reverse complement strand
CCGAGGCGGGGGCGTCGCGGGCCGGGTTCGTGCCCGGTGGTGGCGCGGCTTCGGGTGCGGGGGCTGGGGTCGGTGGCGGTCGGTGGGGGTTTCGGCCCGGGGGGAGTTCGGGGACGGGGCCGGGCCGGAGGTCGATCTGTTGGGGATGGATCTGGAGTCGCTGCGGACCGTGACGCACCCCGTCCTGGCCGAGCTGGTCGAGGAGTTGCGGGAGCGGGTGGCGGGGTCCGGGGGCGAGTCGCTGTGGGGGCACGACAGTTCGGTGTGACCGGCGTACGCCCCCGGTGGGGCGCGCTCCGGCCTGGTTCAGGCCGCGCGCGGTGCGGGACGCGCCAAAACCCTACCGGGGAGTTTGCTCCGGGTGGCCGGGCGGGAACAACCGCGAAGGCCGAACGGGGCGGCCGGTTCGGGAAGGAGCGCAGGTGGTTCAGCAGCCGACGGGGACCGGGCCGCCGAACCGCGCCGCCACCGGCCCTCGCGCCGCCACCGGGACCGCCACCGCCGCGTCCCCGGCGGAGGCCCGCGCCCGGCCGGTACGGCAGTTCATCCTCAAGGTGCACAGCCGCTGCAACCTCGCCTGCTCCTACTGCTACGTCTACGCCGGCCCCGACCGCAGCTGGCGCGACCGCCCCCGCGTCCCGCCCGCCGAGGTGATCCGGCGCACGGCGGAACGTATCGCCGAGCACGCCGCCGCGCACGGGATGCGCGAGGTCGCCGTGGTGCTGCACGGCGGAGAGCCGCTGCTGGCCGGCGCCGCCCGGCTGGCCGCCGACGTCCGGCTGATCCGCGACCTCGTACCCGCCACCGTGCACGCCGCGGTGCAGACCAACGCCACCCTGCTCACCGTCGAGCGGATCGGCCGGCTGCGGGACGCGGGCCTGCGGATCGGTGTCAGCCTTGACGGCGGGCTGCCCGCGCACAACACGGCCCGCGCCGACCACGCCGGCCGCCCCTCCTGGTCCGCCGCCGCGGCCGGCATCCGGCTGCTGGCCGGTACCGCGCCGGAGGCGTACGCCGGGCTGCTGTGCGTCGTGGATCTTCGGCACGACCCGGTCGAGGTGTACGAGTCGCTGCTCGACTTCCGGCCGCCGATGATCGATCTGCTGCTGCCGCACGGCAACTGGACGGCGCCGCCCCCGGCCTGCCCGCGCCGCCCGACGACCCGGCGCCGTACGGCCGTTGGCTGACCGCCGTGTTCGACCGCTGGTGGGGCGCCGGCCGGCGGCAGACCCGGATCCGGCTGTTCGAGGAGTGCGTGGCGCTGCTGCTGGGCGTCCCGGCGGCCGGGGAACGACTCGGCCTGCAGCCGTTCACCAGCCTGGTCGTCGAGGCGGACGGCGCCATCGAGCAGGTGGACGCCCTCAAGTCGGCCTACGAGGGCGCCGCCGCCACCGGCCTCGACGTCTTCCGGCACAGCTTCGACGACGCCCTCGCCCACCCCGGTGTGGCCGCCCGCCAGGCCGGCCTGGCCGCGCTCGCCGGCACCTGCCGCGCCTGCGCCCTGGTCGCGGTCTGCGGCGGCGGCCACTACGCGCACCGCTACCGGGCCCCGGACGGCTTCCGCAACCCCTCGGTCTACTGCGCCGACCTCGCCCACCTCGTCCGCCATGTGTCCGCCCGCCTCCGGACCGCGGCCGGCCCCCGCCCGAGCGGGAAGGCGGACCGGTGAGCGTCACTGTCCGTCCGCCGGGCACGCCCGCCGTAGTCCGGGCGCGGCGTTCCGAGGCCGACCGGTGAGCGTGTTCACCGGGCCGCCCGTCACCCATGACCTGCTGGCGGCCCTCGGAGCCACCCGCGGCGAGCCGCGGGCACTGGAGGCGCTGGTGGCCGGACAGCGGGCACGGCGGCTGCTGACCCTGCGGGCGCTGCTGGACGCGGTACGGGCCGCGCCGGCCGGCGTGCTGGCGCCCGGGGACGCGGACCGTCTGCTCGCGG
>NZ_FMCH01000030.1 GCF_900091855.1 Streptomyces sp. DvalAA-14 | reverse complement strand
GCCGGGCGGTCGGCGATGTCGTGATGCGCGACGAGATGGGCCCGGACCGAGAAGATCCTGTCGCGTCCCCGCGCCACGACCCCCGGCACGCCCGGGGTGCGGGACATCGGCGACGTGCCCACCTTCGAGCAGTTGGAGATCAGCCACTTCTTCGAGGTCTACAAGGACCTGGAGCCCGGCAAGTCCGTCGAGGGCTCGCACTGGGCGGGCCGTGAGCAGGCGTACCAGGAGATCGAGGCGTCCCGGCGGCGGGCCGCCGCCCGGTCCGCCGGCCGCCCGATCTGAGGGCCGCGCGCGGGCACCCCCTTCGTTCCGCAGGCCGGGATCGGCGGCAGACCGTATCGTGGGCGGTGAGGGTTCCTCGCGCATGGCCGCCGGCACCGGGGGTGCGCGGGCCGCCGAGGTGATCGGCCCCATGGTCCCTGACCTGCGGACGGCCGTCGCCCGCCCCCGTGCGGTGACCTCGTGGACCACCGAACCGGAGAACGGAGCGTGTCCCCATGACCCCCGTCGATTACATCGCCCGTACGGACACCATCCAGATCGCCACCGACCTGCGGGACGGCGGTGAGGTCGTCACCCCGATCTGGGGCGTCATCGTCGACGGCGTCCCCTACATCCGCAGCGCCTACGGAAAAGACTCGAAGTGGTACAAGCGCGTGCAGCGCACCGGGCACGCCGCCTTCGTGGACGGCGCCAGCCGCTACTCCGCGAGCATCGAGAACGTGCCGGACGAGCAGGTCACCCGGCGGGTCGACGCGGCCTACGAAGCCAAGTACGCCGCCCAGGGCGACGCGCTCCGCGAGGTCGTCGCCGACCCGGTCCGTGAATACACCATGCGGGTCAACTTCGAAGGGCAGTGAGCGGGCGGCCGCGCCCGGGAGCCGATCCGGCGCCCGGGCCCGCCGCTCGGCCGCCCGGCGCTACAGATTGATCATGTGCCCGGCCAGGCCGTGCACCGCCTCCTTGACGGCCTCGCCGAGGGTCGGGTGCGCGTGCACGTTGCGGCCGACCTCATGGACGGTCAGGTCCCACTTCTGGGCCAGTGTCAGCTCGGGCAGCAGCTCGGTGACCTCGGGGCCGATCAGGTGGGCGCCGAGGAGTTCGCCGTGGGCGCCGTCACTGATGAGCTTCACGAACCCGGCCGGCTCGCCGAGGCCCTGCGCCTTGCCGTTGGCGGTGAAGGGGAACTTCTGCACCTTGACGTCGAAGCCCCGCTCCCGGGCCTGCGCCTCGGTCCAGCCGAAGCTGGCGACCTGCGGCTGGCAGAAGGTGGCCCGCGGGATCATCACGTAGTCGAGTTCCATCGTCTCCGCGTCCGCGATGGTCTCGGCGGCGATCGCGCCCATGGACTCGGCGGCGTGCGCGAGCATCAGCTTCGCGGTCACGTCGCCGATGGCGAAGATGTGCGGGACGTTCGTCCGGCAGCGGCCGTCGATGTCGATCGCGCCGCGCTCGGTCAGCAGCACCCCGGTGTTCTCCAGCCCGTAGCCGGTCACCCGCGGCTGGAAGCCGATCGCCTGCAGGACCTTGTCGGCCTCCAGCGTCTGCTGCTGGCCGCCGGTCGAGACATGCACCCGTACCTTCTCGCCCGAGTCGTCGATCGACTCGACCCGGGTGGAGGTGAGCACATTGACGCCGAGCTTGCGGTAGGCCTTGGCCAGCTCGGCCGAGACCTCCTCGTCCTCCAGCGGCACCAGGCGGTCCAGGAACTCCACCAGCGTGACCTGGACGCCGTAGTTGCTCAGCACGTACGCGAACTCGACCCCGATGGCGCCGGCGCCGGCGATGACGATGCTGCCGGGGAGTTCGTCACTGAGGATCTGCTCCTCGTAGGTCACCACCCGCTCGCTGAGCGAGGTGCCGGGCAGCAGCCGGGTCGTGGCGCCCGCGGCGATGATGCAGTGGCCGAAGGTGACGGTCTCCTGGCCGCCGTCGGCCAGGCGCACCGACAGCGTGTGGTCGTCGGTGAAGGTCCCGGAGCCGGTGTACTCCGTGATCGCGTTCTTCTTCATCAGGTAGTGCACGCCGCGGACCCGGCCGTCCGCCACCCGGCGGCTGCGCGTGTACGCCTCCCGGTAGTCGAAACTGACCGTGCCCTCGACCCGGATGCCGAAGGTCTTCGCCTCCCGCTGGAAGATGTGCGCCAGCTCGGCGTTGCGCAGCAGTGCTTTGGACGGGATGCATCCGACGTTCAGGCAGACCCCGCCCCAGTACCGCTCCTCCACCACGGCCACCGACAGGCCCAACTGGGCGCTGCGCACGGCGGCGGTGTATCCACCGGGGCCGGCGCCCAGGACAACGACGTCAAAGTGTGCACTCATATCAGCACCATATGGCCCCGGTTGGGCGCGCTCGCCCTTTGGGCGGGCGAGTCGTGTCAGCCGGCCGCCGGTCCCAGGATCAGCAGCCGGTGCGCGGCCAGCAGCCCGGCCGGCAACTCGTCGGCGGTGAACCAGCGTGCCTCCAGGATCTCGAACGGATCCACCCGCAGGGTGCCGCCGACCACGACCGCCTCGTAGGCGACCTCGACGCGCAGCCGGAAACCGCTGGTCAGCTGGACCAGCCGGCCGGTTCTGACGTCCAGTCCGGTCTCCTCCTTGACCTCCCGCACCACGGTGCCGGCGAAGTCCTCGCCCCGCTCCGCGAAGCCGGTGGGCAGCCCCCACGGCCGGGCGGGCGACCACATGCGGTGACGCAGCAGCAGGACGCGGTTCGCGTCGTCGCGCACCACTCCGGTGACCCCGACGACGAAGGTCGCGTGCGCCAGCCACAGCACCCGCCACTGGACGGACCCGCGGAGCTTGTGCCAGATCCAGGCGGTGAGTCGCAGCACGTTGTCTTTTCCTCCGAACCCGGCCCCCGGCGCGACCGACCGCCGCGCCGCACAGTACCCCGGCCCGCCCGGACGGGGGCGGGTCAGATCAGGAGTTCCACGACCCGGCCGATCAGCCCGGCCAGGAAGACACCGACCACGATCATGATGACGGTGACCGGCGCCGGCCCCCAGCCGCGGCTGAGCGCCTCACGTTCCGGTGCGTCCAGGCCGGAGACCCCCGACTCGGCGGGCGGGGTCTGCCCGGGTCGCTGCAGGGCGTCCTCCGGGACGCTGAGCCCTTCGTCCGCCAGGTGCGGGTTGCCGGGCCTGGGATGGCTGATGGCCATGGCCGGTCCTCCTCCGATCAGGCACGTCTGGTTCGAGGTCCGCGAGTCCTTCGCCTACCCGTTCCTTTCGTCCCGATGCCCCGGCGGTTCCGGGTTCGCCGGGCCGGCGGCCCCGGCGCCCGGACCGCACACCGGCCGGTGGTCACGAAGCGTGACGGCGCCGGGGGCGCGGGGCCGTCACCGGCGGGCTCTAGGATGCCGGATCATCCGATCCGACGATACGAGAAGCAGGAGTGCCGAGATGGCCGAGGTCGTCCTCCTCCACCACGCGCAGGGGCTCACTGACGGAGTCCTCGCGTTCGCTGGCGAACTGCGCCGGGCCGGGCACACCGTGCACGCCCCCGACCTGTACGAGGGCCGCACCTTCGCCACCGTCGAGGAGGGCGTGGCCCACGCCGGCGAGATCGGCTTCGGCGAGGTGATCGAGCGCGCCGTGCGCGCGGTCGAGCCGCTGCCCGCCGAACTGGTGTACGCCGGCTTCTCGCTCGGCGTCCTGCCCGCCCAGCAACTGGCGCAGACCCGGGCCGGTGCCCGCGGCGCGCTGCTGTTCCACTCCTGCCTGCCGGTGGCGGAGTTCGGCTCCGCCTGGCCGGCCGGCGTACCGGTCCAGGTGCACGCGATGGACGCCGACCCCTTCTTCGTCGGCGACGGAGACCTCGACGCGGCCCGCGGGCTCGTCGACACGGCCGCGGCCGCGGAGCTCTTCCTCTACCCCGGTGACCAGCACCTGTTCACCGACAGCTCGCTCCCCGCGTACGACGCGGAAGCCGCCGCGCTCCTGAACCGGCGGGTGCTCGCCTTCCTCGCCGGGCGCTGAGGGCCGTCCCGCGGTCCCCGGCGGGACGCCGGCGGCGGCCGGCCCCCGTGCACCGGGAACCCGCCGCCGCCTTTTCCGCTTCTTTTCGGCCTGTGACGGTCGATATCAGGCGTTCGGGTCGAACGGGATTCCGGACGGCATGGAGTGCGCCAAGGCGTAGTCGAAGTTGGCGTCGTTGATTTTGATGGTCGCCGAGCCGAAGTCCGCGTTCATCAGCTTGTCGCGGAAGCCGGCCGGGTAGCCGTTCCAGCCGACCAGCCGCGGGTAGAACCAGCCGCCGGTGACGTTCTCCGGCGGCTCGTCGTTGTTGTTGGCGAAGCGGAAGTCATGGGTCGAGGCGCCGTCCTTGTTGTAGACGACCTTCGGGTGGGTGCCGTCGAACCGCAGCTCGGAGCTGGGGGCCACCTGGTAGCCGGAGTGCTGCGACACCGAGACGTACTGGACCTGGTTGTTGTTGATCCACACCACGACGTGCTCCCAGTCGTGGGTGTGCCCGATGGCCGCCGGGCCGAGGGTCGCCTGGTCCTTCTCGAAGTAACTGGCGTACACCACCGCGCACCAGTCGTTGTTGCACTTCTCGCGCGAGTACGTGTTGGCGTTGGCCAGTTGGGCGTAGTCGTGGCAGTGGCCGTTCACGTCCCCGCCCAGCTTGAGACCCGGGTTGAGGGTGCCGTCGGCCCCGATCGCGGCGGTGGCGTAGCAGCCGTCGGTGTCGTAGTCGTAGGCCGGCGAGAAGGACTGCTCCAGGCCGTCGGCGTTCTGCGGCAGGAGCTGCAGGACGCTGGCGTGCGCGGCCGGCGGCAGGGTCAGCACCAGCGCTGCCGCGCCGAGGGCGCCGGCGAGCGCGGACCGGCGGAGCCGGGTCGAACGCTTGGGGCCGGAGGCCGTTTTCCCGGGATTCGTCCGTGACAGCATGCTGCGCACACCAACTCCTCGACAATGAATTGCGTCAGGAATTGCGGAATGTCAATTCCCGCAATGCGGAAGTAATTCTGCAATATCCCGGCGAGCTGCGGAAGGGGGCCGATTGAACAGTGGAGCACCATTGCCTGAACGGGGGCGCCGGAACGGACGCGATGGCCCGCGCAATGCGTTCTTTGCGATGATTCGACGGGCTCTCGGGCAACTTGCCCCGTCCCGGCGCGGCCGTCCGGCGCGCGCCGCATGTCCCCCTGTTGCCGCCGGATGAACATGGCACGCCGGCGCGCGGCGCTCCGGCCGACCGGCATTGACATCGCTGCGCGGGCATGTCAATTTTGCGGCGCAGACAGGTCATGAGTGCCAGGCACCGGCCCCGCGGGGGCCCCGGCAGCGACGGTGGTGACGATGTACGCAGGTCCGGGGATGGCCGCCTGGCGGCGGCACGGTCGCGTGTCGGCGTACCTGGACCGCTGCGTCGACCTGCTGCGCGTGAGCAGCGCGCTGTGTACCGCCGCCGGCGCCCCGCGGCGGGGCTGACCGCGTCCTTCTGACGCCGCCCGCCCACAGGTGGCCGGCGCCCCGCTGCGTCCGCCCCCGGTCCCGGGTCGATCCCGGACCGCTCCTCGCGCCGATCCCGCGCCCTGGCCCACGTGCGTGCCGCGTCCGCTCCGGCGGCTGCCGCGCACAGATCTCCGGAGCCCCACCATGAGTGAGAACCTCGGCGCCGTCGCGCCTACCGACACCACGGCGCCGCCCCGGCCGCTCCCGGCGCAGCCGGTGCTCCCGCTGCGCCACCCCGGCCGCTGGATCGCCACCGCCGTCGTCCTGGTGCTGGCAGCCCAGGCGGCGCACGGCCTGGTCACCAACCGCTTCTACCAGTGGGGCCGCTTCGGATACTGGTTCGTGCGGCCGGTGATCGTCGACGGTCTGCGCGTCACACTCGAGGTGACGGCCTGCAGCGCGGTCCTCGGACTGCTGGGCGGGGTCGTGCTGGCGCTGTGCAGGCTGTCCCGCAATCCCGTGCTGCGGGCGGTGAGTTGGCTCTACATCTGGCTGTTCCGCTCGGTGCCGCTCATCGTCCTGCTGCTGTTCCTCTACAACTTCAGCGCGCTCTACCACACGCTGAGCATCGGGGTTCCGTTCGGCCCGGCCTTCGTCCGGTTCGACGAATCACGACTGGCCACCGACATGGTGGTGGCGGTGGTCGGGCTGAGCCTCAACGAGGCCGCCTACGCGGCCGAGGTGGTGCGGGCCGGCATCCTCTCCGTCGACCAGGGCCAGCACGAGGCGGCTGCCGCACTGGGACTGCCGAAGGGCTACCAGTTCACCCGGATCGTGCTGCCCCAGGCCCTGCGGGCGATCGTCCCGTCGTATGTCAACCAGCTGATCGGACTGGTGAAGGGCAGCTCGCTCGTCTTCTACGTGTCCCTGCTCGACCTGTTCGGCTCGGCGCAGAGCATGGGAAGCACCTATCCGGGCGACATCGTGCCGCTGCTCCTGGTCGCGACCACCTGGTACGTGATCCTCACCAGTGTCGTCTCCACGGTCCAGTTCTCCGTCGAGCGCCACTACTCGCGCGGCGCGCTGCGCACCCTGCCGCCGACCCCGCTCCAGAAACTGCGGGCGGGCCTGCGCGATCTGCGGGCCCGCGCGCGGCGGGAGGCGGCGCTGTGACCGCCCCGCCCCGCCCGGCGGCGGTCGAGGTCCACGACGTGCACAAATGGTACGGGTCGCACCGGGTGCTGAACGGGGTGAGCCTGACGGTTCGACCCCGCGAGGTCACGGTGATCCTCGGACCGTCCGGCTCCGGCAAGTCCACCTTGCTGCGGGTGATCAACCATCTGGAGAAGCCCGAAGCCGGCTACGTCAGCCTGAACGGCGAGCTGATCGGCGTGCGCCGGCAGGGCGAACGGCTCAAGGAGCTCAGCGAGCGGGCCATCCTCGGCCAGCGCAGCCGGATCGGCTTCGTCTTCCAGAACTTCAACCTCTTCCCGCACCTGACCGTGCTGGACAACGTGGCCGCCGCGCCGGTGGCCACCCGCCTGCTGGGCAGGGCCGAGGCGCGGGAAGCGGCCCTGACTCTGCTCGGCCGGGTGGGACTGGCCGCCAAGGCCGGCGCCTACCCGCGGCAGTTGTCCGGCGGCCAGCAGCAGCGGGTGGCCATTGCCCGCGCGCTGGCGCTGCGGCCCGGCGTGATCCTGCTGGACGAGCCGACCTCGGCGCTGGACCCCGAACTCGTCGGCGAGGTGCTGTCCGTCATCAAGGACATCAAGGACATCAAGAACATCGAGGACATCGAGGACATCGGGGGCGCGGCCGGCGGCGGCACCACGCTGCTCGTCGTCACCCATGAGATCGGCTTCGCCCGCGAGGTCGCCGACCGGGTGGTCTTCCTGGACGGCGGCCGGATCGTCGAACAGGGCACCCCGGCCGAGGTCCTGGACGACCCGCGGCACCGGCGCACCCAGGAGTTCCTGAGCAAGGTGCTCTGACCCCCTCCCACCGCCCTTACCCCCCTTCACCGCCCCCGCCGTCTCCCGGCCCGACCGCCCGCGCCCGCACACCCGCCTCTCACGAAGGACCGCCATGCCCACGCGCACACCCCTGCCCACGCAGCGCCGCCGCGGCCGCCTCGTCCGCGGCCTCACCGCGGCCACCGCCGTCGCCACGCTGGCCGCCGGGCTCGCCGCCTGCGGCAGCGACAGCTCCGCCGCCTCCTCCGCCGGCAGCACGCCCTCGGGCGTGGTGACCATCGGGGCGCAGTCGAACGGCGCCGCCGTGCAGACCGACCTCCATGTTCCCGAAGTGCCCGCCCTGCACGCCGAACTGCCCGCGTCGGTGGCCAGGAGCGGCAAGCTCGTCATCGGTATCGGCGCGCTGCCGGCCGGATCGGCGCCCCTGAACTACATCGGCGGCGACCAGAAGACCCTCACCGGTGTCGAGCCCGACTTCGGCCGGCTGGTGGCGGCCGTGCTCGGCCTGCGGCCCGAACTGAGGAACGCGACCTGGGACAACCTCTTCGTCGGTATCGACAGCGGCAGGACCGATGTCGGCTTCTCCAACATCACCGACACCGAGGAGCGCAAGAAGAAGTACGACTTCGCCTCCTACCGGGAGGACAACCTCGCCTTCGAAGTCCTGCGCACCGACACCTGGAACTTCGGCGGGAACTACGAGAGCCTCGCCGGCAAGACCGTCGCCGTCGGCGCCGGCACCAACCAGGAGAAGATCCTCCTGGAGTGGAAGGCGAAGCTGCAGCGGGAGGGCAAGGACCTCACCGTCAAGTACTTCCCCGACAACAACAGCACGTACCTGGCACTGGACGGCAAGAAGATCGATGCCTTCTTCGGCCCCAACCCCAGCATCGCCTACCACGTGATCCAGGACGCGAAGACGCCCGGCGCGACCCGCAACGCGGGAAAGTTCTCCGGCGCCGGGCAGTCCCTGCAGGGCCTGATCGCCGCCACCACGAAGAAGGGCAACGGGCTGGTCAAGCCGGTGGCCGACGCGATCAACCACCTGATCGCCACCGGCCAGTACGCGCGGTGGCTCAAGGCCTGGAACCTGTCCAACGAGGCGGTCGCGACCTCCCTGGTCAACCCGCCCGGACTGCCCGTCACCAACTCCTGACCGATCCCGGCGGCCGGCCCGCCGCCCGGCCCCGGCCCGGGGACGAGGGCATTGCCTGGAACCTGCCGAGCAGTTAGCGTGAACGCGAGGCCCACGGCCCAGGACGGCGAGGTGATCCGCCTGCGGGTACGACACTCCGGCGACAGCGGTACGCCCCGTCCGCGCGGCTACCGCCACCTGATGGTCGCGCGGCGCCATGTGGATCTGCTCCGGGTGAGCAGCGCGCTGT
>NZ_FMCH01000125.1 GCF_900091855.1 Streptomyces sp. DvalAA-14 | reverse complement strand
ATGGCCAGGCGCTCGGAGTGAAGCGAGGGGGCGCAAGGGGGCGCTTTCGGACGGTGATCTTGGCGGACGATCATCGGGCACCTACCGTCGAAGCGGGACGAAATGGGGCGCCGTGGTGGTGGCGCGGTGGCGGGAGGTGCCCGATGGCGGCGCGCGCAAGCGAGCGGGACAACGCGCTCATCCGGATCTGCGACCTGGCGGGACGCCCGCGCGGCACCGGCTTCCTCGCCGACGCCGCGGGCACGATGATCACCAGCCACGAGGCGGTCGACGGCCTGGCCCGGCTGGTCCTGCACGCCCCGGGCGACCAGGTGTGCCTGGTCGAGGCCGGCGCCATCACCTCGCTGCCCGAGTACGGCCTGGCGCTGGTGGCCACCGAAGGGCTCAGCCTGCCGCCCCTGCCGGTCGCCCCCCGCGGCCCGGCCCACCCCGACCGGCGGATACGGCTGCGGCTGCCGCATCGCGCGGAAGGCACCGTGGTCGGCACCACGGCTGTCACCTACATCGCCACCGACCGCTTCCACCTGCTCGACGAGGTCTACGAACTCGCCCTGGACCGGGCCGACCTGAACCGGGCGGCGGCGGAGGCGTCCGGCGCGCCGCTGATCGACGCGGCCACCGGGGCGGTGCTGGCCGTGGTGGCCACCGCTCTGCACGCGGGACACCGGGCCAGCGGCTTCGCGGTGCCCCTGCACGCCGGAAGCGGGCCGGCCCCGCTGGCCGAGCTGCTGGCCCGCAACGGCGCCACCGTGCCCGCCTACGGCCCGCACCTGAACCTCGCCGGGGCGCTGCGCCTGACCGGTGCGACGCTGCGCCGGGCCGCCGAATCCGCCGAACCCCCCGGTCCGATCGGTGCGGCCGGTGCCGTCCGTGCCACTGATGGCGCCCGTGCCGCCGACGCCATCGAGGAGCGTCCCCAAGTCGCCGAGCCGTTGCGCGAGTTCCTCGCGGCCCGGGGCGAGGCCGCGCCCCTCGCGCTCGGCCTGGTCGGCGACCCCGGCACCGGCCGCAGCACCGAACTCGCCCGGCTCGCCGCCCAGCGCGCCCGCGGTCCCCGGCCTGCCCCCACCGTGCTGCTGCGAGGGGCCGAACTGCGGCCCGGTGACGGCAGCGTCAAGGACGCGGTGGAGCGCTCGCTGCGCGGCGCCGCCCGGGCCGTCCCCGGCGCCCCCGCCGCCCTTGCCGCCGAGTCGTCGCCCGGTTGCGCGGACGCCGTGGCCGACCTGGCCCGGACCGCCGGTCGGCCGCTGCTCGTCGTCCTGGACGCCGCCGAGGAGATGCCCCCGGTCCTCGCCCACGCACTGGCCGACTGGACGAGCGCGACGGCCGGCTGGCTGCGCCTGTCCCGGGCCCGGCTGATGGTCGCCTGCCGCCCCGAACTGTGGGAGCAGATCGCGGTGTCGCTGCCGCCGGAGTCGGCCCGGCAGGTGCGGATCGGCGGGCTGACCGACGGGCAGGCGGCCCGGGCCCGGGCGCGTCTCGGGCTGCCGGCCGATGCCCTCGCGGCGGCCGACGCGGCCCACCCGCTGGCCCTGCGGCTGCTGTCCGAGGTCCGGGCCGCGCTGCCCGGGGACCCGGGGACGGCGCCGACCCGGCCGGACATCTTCGCCGCCCACCTGGACCTGATGTGCCTGCGGATCGCGGAGCGGCTCGCCGCCGGGTCGC
>NZ_FMCH01000575.1 GCF_900091855.1 Streptomyces sp. DvalAA-14 | reverse complement strand
TCAGAGCGTTTCTAACGAATCATCAGCTAAGAACAGAGCAGGCGCCCTGTTGGCACCTGCTCGCAGCCGATCTGGCTCGTTTCAACCTGGAACTGCAGGTCGCGGGGCTTGCGCGAGACGAGGCTAAGTCGCTCGTGCCAGTCGGGTAGGCGATCGGTAACATTAGGTGATCATCATCAGGTGGTGCCGACCGGTCATACCGAACGACTGCACAGGTGACTCGCCCGGATCGGAGCCGACGTAACCCGACCAGTCCGCGGAAAGGTACGGCGCCCGGTGGACCGGGGGTGGCTCCACCCCAGCCCCGTCGGCCGTGTCATCGCGGGCCGGTCGTTCAGCCTCCTGACCCGAGGGGCGGCTCGATCTCGATCGTCCCCCGCGTGTCCGCATGAAGTAGGGAATGGCCAGCGCTCCGGCCCGAGGGGCGCACCCCTCGATCGTTGGCGCAAGCGGCACTGCCATCGGATCGCCGGGAGTCCTGTCGGGAAACGCCCTCCAGGTCCCGATCGACCCTCTCGACGCACGCGGCAACTCGCTCAATCTGCTCGGCGTCCGCAGCCCGGCCCTCGGCACTGCCACCTGCGCCAACGTCGGCTCCTGGGACGTCGCCTCGGATGACAACAGCGCCACCGCCGACAGCAGGGTGATTGTTGGGCTGATCGGGTGAACTTGGGCAAGTCGACCCATCTCAAGGTCCTGTTGGGGACGAACGTGCCCCGGAACCTGTCCTGAGACCGGTCTCCTCTCCCCACAGAAAGACCTTCGATGAGTTCACGCAGAAAACCGGTCGGCGTCGGCCGGTGGAAGTCGACCGCGCTGCTCCTGGCCCTTGGCACCATGGTCGCGGGCGCCGCGCTGATCGGGCCGGGCTCGGGTGTCGGCCAGGCGTCCAGCCACCGTGAGGCGCCGCTGATCGCCTCCGACCCGCAGGTCGACAACACCGACCTGTACGCGTTCGCCAGCCCGGACAAGTCCAACACGGTGACGCTGGTCGCGAACTGGTACCCGTTCCAGGAGCCGAACGGCGGCCCGAACTTCTACCCGTTCGCCACCGACGCGCACTACGACATCAACATCGACAGCCAGGGCACCGGCAAACCGGACCTGACCTACCGCTGGACGTTCCGCAACGAGGACCGCCGCGGCGACAAGACGTTCCTGTACAACAACGGGGTCGTCAACAACCTCACCGACAAGACCCTGCTGTTCCGCCAGCACTACAGCCTGCAGGAACTCCGGGCGGGCAAGAAGCCGGTCACCCTGGTCAAGGACGCCATCGCCGCACCCTCCAACGTCGGCAAGGCGTCCATGCCCGATTACGGCAGGCTGCGCGGCCAGGCCACCAAGACACTGCCCGGCGGCGGCCGGACGGTGGCCAGCCAGGCGGCCGACCCGTTCTTCCTGGACCTGCGGGTCTTCGACCTGCTCTACGGCGGGAACCTGTCCGAGACCGGGCACAACACGCTCAACGGCTACAACGTCAACACCCTGGCGATCCAGGTGCCGAAGTCCGCGCTCGCCTACAAGGGGAACGCGAAGCGCAACCCGGTGATCGGCGTGTGGAGTTCCACCGAACGCCGCACGATGCGGCTCAGCCCCGGCAAGCAGACGGCGACCGGCCCGTACGTGCAGGTCTCCCGGCTCGGGAACCCGCTGGTCAACGAGGCGGTGGTGCCGGCCGGTCTGAAGAACGCGTTCAACGCGCTGCCGCCGTCGCAGGACCACAACCAGCCCAAGCTGGTCGCGAAGGTTCTCGACCCGGAGCTGCCGAAGCTGATCCAGGCGATCTACGGCATCCCGGCGCCGAAGACTCCGCGCAGAGACCTCCAGGAGATCTTCCTGACCGGCATCGCGAAGGCGGCCGGTGGCCCGCTGGCGGTGGACCTCAACTCGCAGCTGCTCAACAAGGACATCAACCCGAAGCGGTTCGTGCCGGCCGAGGAACTGCGGCTGAACATGTCCACCCCGGTGACCGCCAAGCCGGACCGGCTCGGTGTCCTCAACGGGGACTTCCAGGGCTTCCCCAACGGGCGGCGGATGGGTGACGACGTGGTGGACATCGCCATCCAGGCGCTGGAGGGCGCCACGCCGGGCCACCTCGTCCAGGCGCTCGCCGCCGGTGACGGCGTCAACGGACCCGGCCGCCCCTACACGGGCAGCTTCCCGTACATCGCCCTGCCCTTCACCGGCTCGGTGAACCAGGCGGGCTGACCGACCGCCCGGTGCGGGCGCGTTCCTGCCCGCGCCCGCACCGGGCACCTCGCCGCTTCCGGCGAAAACCCCTGCCAGCCGATTGTTCGTCCGAACGGAAAGACCGTCGTCCATGCGCCGCCTCGCACTCATCGTTACCACCGCCGTGCTGTGCGCCGGCCTGACCGGATTCGCCGCCATGGAGCATTCCGGGGGCTCCTCGCCCCCGCCCGCGGGCAGCCCCGTACCGGCTCCGAACGCCGGCGGTCCGGGTACGCCGCTGAGCGTCGACGCCGTGGTCGGCAAGCTGCAGCAGACCTTGCGCGCGCAGCCGTCCGACGCCTCGTCGTGGGCGCAGCTCGGCTCCGCCTACGTCGAGCAGGCCCGGCTCGATGTCGATCCGACGCTGTATCCCAAGTCCGAGGCCGCGCTGCGGCGTTCGCTGAAACTGCAGCCTCGGCACAACACTGCGGCGCTGACCGGGATGGCCGGCCTGGCCAACGCCCGCCACCGCTTCGCCGAGGCCCGCACCTGGGCGGAGCAGGCCATCGCCGATGATCCGTACGCCTGGGCCCCCTACGGAGCGCTCAACGACGCGCTGACCCAGCTCGGCGACGACCGGGCCGCCCAGGAGGCCGTGCAGCACATGCTCGACCTGCACCCGTCCACCGCGTCCTTCACCCGGGCCTCCTACACCCTGGAGTTGCACGGCCGGACCACAGAGGCCGCGCAGGCATTGCAACGGGCCCTGGAGGACGCCAGCACACCCGCGGACCAGGCGTTCTGCCAGCACTACCTGGGCGAACTCGCCTTCAACACCGGGCACCCCCAACAGGCCCTGAACCACTACCGCACCGCGCTGCGCCTCGATCCGACCTACACCGCCTCGCTCGCCGGATCCGCCAGAGCCGAAGCCGCCCTCGGCCAGACCGACCGCGCGGTGGCCGACTACCGGACCGCCATCGACCGGGTGCCGCAGCCGCAGTACGTGCTGGAGTTCGGCGAGCTGCTCCAGTCTCTCGGCCGCGCCCCGCAGGCCCGCGCGCAGTACGGCGTGCTCGAAGCCGAGCAGCGGCTGTTCGCCGCCAACGGTGTGGTCGACGACCTCAACCTCGGCCAGTACCAGGCCGACCACGGCGACCCGAAGCTCGCGGTGAAGCTGCTCACCGCCGAATGGCACCGGCGCCACAACGTACTGGTGGCCGACGCCCTCGGCTGGGCCCTGCACCGCGCCGGGCGCGACGGGGAGGCACTCCCGATGGCTGATCAGGCCGACCGGCTCGGCTGGCGCGACGCCCTGCTGCACTACCACCGCGGCGTCATCGAGCAGTCCCTCGGCGACGACCGGGCGTCGGCCAAGGACCTGGCAGACGCGCTCGCCGCGAACCGGCACTTCTCACCGCTCTACGCCAGCGACGCCCGCGCCCGCCTGGCTGCCCTGCGAGGACACCGATGATCCCGAGCAGCCGTCTTCGTCTCCACACCCGCCGTGCCGCTCTGCTGCTGGCCGCCGCACCCGCACTGGTCTGGCTGGCCGCTCCCGTCGTGTCCGCGCACCCGCTGGGAAACTTCACCGTCAACCGGTACGACGGACTCACGCTCCGCACCGGGGGCATCGACGACCTGGCCGTGGTCGACACCGCCGAGATCCCCACCCTCCAGGCCAAGCCCGCGATGGACACCGACCACGACGGCAGGCTCAGCGCCGCAGAAGCGGCAGCCCACGCCAGGACCGCCTGCGCCACCCTGGCCGACGGAGTCCGCGCCACCACCTCGCCGAGACCGGGCGGCACCGGCCGACCGAAGAAGCTGCGTTTCCAGGTGGCCGGGGCATCCTTCCGCCTGGTGCGCGGCCAGGCAGGGCTGGACACCGGACGGCTGGAATGCCGGCTGACCGCCCCTCTCGACCTGGGCGCCGGCGACACCGTCGAACTCTCCTCAGGTGTCGACAACACGCACATCGGCTGGCACGAGATCACCGCCCGCGGGGACGGGCTCCGGATCGGGACCGCCGACGTGCCGGCGGCCTCCGTGTCGGACGAGCTGCGCCGCTACCCGGCCGACCTGCTGTCCGACCCGCTCGACCAGCGCCGGACCCGCATCGTCCTCGGCGCCGGGCCCGGCGCCGTCGCCGCCACCACGCCGGGCACCGGGTGGACCGGCACCTGGTACGCCGCCCTCGACCGGCACCTGAGCGCCCTTACCGACAGCCGCCGCCTCACCCTGCCCGTCGGACTCCTCGCCGTCCTGATGGCGATTGTCCTCGGCGCGGGACACGCGGCACTGCCCGGCCACGGCAAGACCATCATGGCCGCCTACCTGGCAGGCCGTCAGGGCCGCCCCCGCGACGCCGTCACCGTCGCCGGAACCGTGACCCTCACCCACACCGCCTCGGTCCTCGTCCTCGGCATCGCCATCAGCGCCTCCTCCACACTCCTCGGCGAAGACGCCCTGGCCTGGCTCGGCACGATCAGCGGCGTCATCATCACCACCGCGGGCCTGTGGCTGCTCCCCTCCGCGCTCCGCACCCTCCGCTCCGGGCAGACGGCCGGACACAGTCACCACCACCACGACGACCACGCACATCACGGGCACGGGAACGGGCACCACCACGACCATGACGAGGCACCGGTGCATATGGCGCCTCCCCATCCCCTCGCCCCGGACGTATCGCTGGCCGCTGCCGGTTCCGGTCCGTCGGCGTCGGGGACGCTCCTCGCCGCTGATACGGCCCCCGTTCACCATCATGATCACGAAGATGCCGATCCTCATGGGCACGGCCACCACGGCGCAGAGCACACTCACAGCCACGGATTGTTCGGCCACCATCACCACCAGCAGCATGGCGCCGGCCGCAGAAGAGGCGGACTGATCGGGATCGGCGTCGCCGGCGGCCTCGTGCCCAGCCCCTCCGCCCTCGTCGTGCTCCTGGGATCGATCGCGCTGGGCCGCACCGCCTTCGGCGTGGCGCTGGTCATCTGTTACGGCCTCGGCATGGCCGGCACCCTCGCCGCCGCCGGCCTGCTGCTCCTCAAACTCCGCGACCGAATCCCTTCACTCGGGGGCACCCGCTGGCGTGGACTGGCCGGATGGGGCACCCGGATCACTCCTCTGGGCGCAGCGCTCCTGGTCCTGGCCGTCGGCGTGGGTACGGCCCTGCGTGCCGTGCCCCTGTAGATGAACCGCTCCATCCCGATCCCGACACGCCCGAGGAGAACATCGTGCCCTCCCGCCCACGCCGCTTCGCCGCTCCCCTCCTCCTGAGTGCCGCGCTCGCTCTGACTTCCTGCGGCGGCTCCGGATCGTCCACGGGGGCTCTGGCAACTGGCGCCCCCAGCCCGCGTCTTACCTGCCGCGTGCATCAACAGGTCCTGCCCGACCACGACTACACCGGCGGCAAGGACGGCAAGCCTCTCGCTGTCCTCACCATGCTCCGCTACTTCACCGCACAGAAGTCGCTCCCCTTCTGCGACGGCAAACCGCCCACTGCCCAGGACGCTGCCTGGGCCCGGCTCTACACCGGCCTCACCCGCCGCTCCTGAACCGGCCGCCCTCCGTCAGCCGGTGCCGGTCAGGGTGGCGAGGGCGGCGCGTGCTTTGGGGGCGAGGAGGGGGCTGAAGTGGGGGTTGATGGCCAGCGCCGCCGTGAAGTCGGCGCGCGCGGAGTCGAGATCGCCGAGCCCCTGCTGGATCATGGCGCGGTGGTAGTGGAACAGGGCGTTGCGGGTGCCCTGGGCGAGGGCCTGGTCGGATTCGGTGAGGGCTTCGCGGTCCTGGCCGTTGGCGTGCAGGGCCCAGGCCAGGGCGTCGTGGGTGTCCATGAAGGGCCGGGTCTTGATGCCCTGCCGGGCGATGGTCAGAGCCTGTTGCGGGTTGCCGTGGTCGGCTTCGAAGAGGGCGGCGTCGGAGTCGAGGGCGACGCCGTTGCTGGTGAAGAGCTGCTGTTCGGCGCGGAAGACCTGGTACTGCTGGGCGGCTTCCTGGGTGCGGCCGAGGGATTGGTACAGCTCGCCGAGCTGGAGGACGTATTCGGGCTGGGGGACGCGCTGCACGGCCCGGGTGAGGTCGGTGATGGCGCCTGTGGTGTTGCCCAGGGCGGCTTCGGCGTGGGCTTTGGCCTGGAGCAGGGAGGTGTAGGTGGGGGCGGTGCGCAGTCCGGCCTCGGCTTCGCTGAGTTCGGTGGCTGGGTCGCCGTTGTTGAAGGCGAGTTCGCCGAGGTAGTAGTGGGCGAAGGCCGCGTCGGCGGGGCCGGCGGCGTCGTTGAGGGCGCGGCGCATGTCGGTGCGGGCGGTGGTGATGTCGCCGTCGAGTTCGGCGACGTAGGAGGCCCGGGACAGGGACGGTGATCCGGGGCGGAGGTCGACCATGCGCTGGACGGCGTCGGCGGCTTCGGAGTAGCGGCCGAGCTGGGTGTAGGCATCGGCCAGCGTGCCGTACAGGGAGGAGTTGTACGGGTTGACGGCGACGGCTCTGCGGGCCCAGTCCAGTGCCTGGGTGAACCGGTGGCGGCCGGCTTCCAGGGCGGCCATGCCGCCCATCGCGGTGAAGTTGTCGCTGCTCCGCAGGGCCAGTGAGCGCTTGAGGACGGCTTCGGCCTTGGGGTAGTACGACGGGTCGGCGGTGGTCTTGGCCTGCTGGACGTAGTCGAGTCCCAGGGTGCCCAGCGTGACCTCGTCGGCGGGGTTCTGCCGGGCCTTGGCCTGCAGGCGGGTGATGTCGGCGGCGATCGGGTCGGCTCCGGAGGCCGGACTGCCGGCCTGCGCGGGCGGGCCTGAGCCGGGGTCGGTGGATGCCGCGGGCCAGGGGGCCAGGCCCAGTCCTCCGGCGAGGAACAGCCCGGCGCCGAGGACGGTGGTAACGGCGGCGGAGAGCATGATGCGGCGGCGCGATGGGCGTCGGCGGATGGCCAGGGTCAATTCCCGCTCCGGGGTGGGGTATGTGGAGGTGATGGGGACTGATGCCGTGAACTCGGCGTGGCGAGGGCGGCGTAGACCACGACGTTGTCGAGGTAGCCGCCTTCTGCCGGGTCGTAGGGGCCGCCGCAGGTGATCAGGTGCAGTGCGGGCGGGCCGGTGGTCGCGTAGACGTCGTTGTCGGGGAAGTCGTCCTTCTTGTACTGGCGCAGGGCCTGGACGGTGAAGTCGACGCGGGTGTGGTCGGCGCGGTCGACGGTGATGGAGTCGCCCGGGCGCAGCGCGGATATGCCGTAGAAGGCCGCCGGGCCGGTCAGCGAGTCGACATGGCCGACGACGATCGCGGCGCCCGCGTCGCCGGGGCGCGGGCCGTCGCTCCACCAGCCGACCTGTCCGGGGTCCTCGGGTGCGGCGAGGTGGCCGTCCGACTGGACCCGCAGGCCGGTCAGGGGGCGGTCCACGCTGATGCCGGGTATGCGTATCCGCACCGGGCGGGCCGCCGCGGGCGTCCCGGTGACGGGGCGGGCGCCCCCGGCAGCGGGCGCGGGCAGGGCCCCTATGTCGATCTGCGCCGCCGGGCGGGGGTGGTCGGTGATCAGTGCGGTGGTGCCGGCGGCGGCGAGGCTCAGGCCCGCGACGACGGCGGCGGCGGTGAGCCTGCGGACGCGCCGCGGTCGCCCGCCCTCCGGTGCGGAGGGCGGGCGACCTGCCGTGAAGGAGCCGGTCACGCGCGGTCGGTCCGACGGCGGCGCAGGGCGAGGACTCCGGCCCCGGCCAGCAGGACGCCGCCGCCGATGGCGGTCACCGCGACCACGGGGAAGTGACCGCCGAAGGCGGTGCCGCCGAAGCCCGCTCCGACGCCGCCGCCGGGCTGCGACGAGAACGCCAGGTTGACCGACATGTTGCTGGGCAGCGCCACGTAGGGGAACGTCGCGCTGGGCGCCCGGTAGGGGGCGTTGACAGCGTCGCCGGCAGCGAGGGCGGGCACGATCTTGCCGGTCTGCGCGGCGCCTTCCAGGGCCTGCAGTTCGATGTCGAGGACGTCGTCGGTCAGCCGGCGGCCGTTGGGGAAGCCGCCCAGGTCGCCGCCGAGCACGCCGAGGCGGTTGGGGCTGGCGGTGGGCGCCACCGACATGTTCAGCCGCAGCTCCTCGCCCGGGGTGAACGCGTTCTTGTCCACGTCGCCGTTGAGCAGCTGCGAGTTGAGGTCCGCGTTGATCGGTCCGCACGCCTTGCAGATGCCGGTGAGGAAGATCTCCACCAGGTCGTTGCGTGGGATCGCGGGGGCGGGGATGCCGTAGATGCTCTGGACGACCTTGGGCAGGATCGGGTCCTTGACCGCGTTCACCACCGGCGTGACCGTGTGGTCCTGGAAGGGGCTGAGCGTGTTGAAGGCGTCCTTGTACTGCAGCGGCACGACCACCTCGTTGACCAGCGGGTTGCCGAGGCGGGAGACCTGGTGCCAGCCGGTCCCGCCGGAGCCGTCCCGGCCCGGCGCCTTCCCGTTGTCGGCCGAGCCCGCGCTGCCGTAGGAGGCGGTGCCCTCCTTGCCCTTGCTCGCGGACGAGGTGACCTGCGCGCCTTGGCGGTCGGTGGTGGACCAGACGCCGATCACGGGGTTGCGGGTGGCGTTGCCGTTGAGCGCGAGGTCCTTCTTGGGCACCTGGATGACGATGGTGTTGACGTTGTAGCCGGCCAGCGTGTTGTTGCCGGTCTCGGAGAGGTTGCCGCCGTAGAGGAGGTCGAAGACCCGCAAGTCGGCGAAGAACGGGTCCGACGTCTGGCCGGCCAGTGTCTGGCCGCCGCCAGGCAGGGACAGCGTGGCCTGCTTGCGCAGCGCGGCGTAGTTCGGCATTGATGCCTTGCCGACGTTGGAGGGGGCCGCGGGGGCGTCCTTGAGCAGCGTCGTGGTGGCGCCGTGGGCGTCGGTGACCGTCAGGTCGTAGGTCTGGCGGAAGTTCAGGGTCGGGTCGTCCAGGTTGTTGACGACGCCGGTGTTGTAGAGGAACTGGTGGGCGGCGTCGCGGATGTGGTCGGTGAAGGACCAGGTGTACGTGGTGTCGGCCTTGCCGTCGCCGTTGCTGTCGATCTTGATGTTGTAGTGGGCGTCGTTGGCGAACGGGTAGAAGTTCGGTCCGCCGTTGGGCTCCTCGAACGGGATCCAGTTCGCCACCATCGTCACGGTGTCGGGCTTGTCGGGGCTGGTGAAGGCGTAGACGTCGGTGTTGTCCGCCTTCGGGTCGCCGGCGATCAGCGGCGCCTCGCGGTGGCTGGAGGCGGAGCTGACACCGGGTGCCAGACCGGTCAGGGCAGCGGCGGACACCAGGGACAGGACGCCGAGGGTGGCGAGGGCGCGTTCGGCCGGGCGGGCCGGGAATCTCCGGCGCGAGCGGGTGCGGGGCATGGGCCATCCGTTTCGGGTGGGAGCCGGGGCCCTCCGGGGGCGGGAGGGCAGGCTGACGGCGGTGGACACTCGAAGCCCCAAACGGACCGCCTCGACCCCGCCCGTCACAGGCGCCGGCCTCACTGCCATGTGTGTCCGCAATGCGACTTAAGTTATGAATAAGTCACCACGGGCGTCATCAGCCCGCAACGCCGTAGAGCCGAACGAGCGGTCCCGAGCCGCCGCACCGCCTCTTTCAGCGGCCCGCCCCGACGGTGCCGCTCATTCGGCCCCCGCTTCGGCCGGCTGGCTCGGGGCGGCCCAGCGTTGCTCGATGCGGCCGTACTTCCACACCAGCAGGGCGCAGGCCCAGGCCGCGGCGAACAGCCCCACGACGACGAAGCCGACGGTGTTGAGGTTCAGCGCGGCGACCCAGCCCCAGAAACCCCCGGTCAGGGTGAGCTGGTCGGCGAGCAGGGCCAGCAGCTCGACGGTGCCGATGATCAGAGCCACAGCGACCGACAGGCCGGTGACGGTGAGGTTGTAGTAGATCTTGCGGACGGGATGCGAGAACGCCCAGCCGTAGGCGAGGTTCATGAACGAGCCGTCGATGGTGTCCAGCAGGCTCATCCCGGCGGCGAACAGCACCGGCAGGCATAGCACGGCGTACCAGGGCAGTCCGGTGGCGGCGCCCGAGGCGGCCATGACGAGCAGGGCGACCTCGGTGGCGGTGTCGAAACCGAGACCGAAGAGCAGGCCGACGGGATACATCTGCCAGGGCTTGTCGATCGAGGTCATCACGCGGCCCAGCAGGCGGTTCATCAGGCCGCGCTTGTCGAGCTGCTCCTCCAGAGCGTGCTCGTCCAGGTCCCCGGCGCGCATCTGCCGCCAGACCCTCCAGATCCCGGCCAGCACGACGAGGTTGACCGCGGCAATGGCGTACAGGAAGGTCCCGGAGACCGCTGTCCCGATCAGGCTCGTCATCCGGTGGAGCCGGGAGCTGTCGTCCTTGAGGGGCCCGGCCAGAGACTTCAGGCCCAGGGAGAGGAGGAAGGTGAGGCCGAAGACGACGCTGGAATGACCCAGGGAGAACCAGAACCCGACCGACAGCGGACGCCGGCCCTCGCCTTGGCCGCCCTGGCTCATGAGCCTGCGGGTGGTGTTGTCGATGGCCGCGATGTGGTCGGCGTCGAAAGCGTGGCGCATACCGAGGGCGTAGGCCGTGATGCCGATCCCCAGGCCGAAGGACTGCCCGTTGGCGCTGTAGTGGCCCGGCACGACGACTGCCACCAGGGTGAACCACCCGATGATGTGCAGTGCCGCTATGAATGCCGCCATGCCGGCCAGGCGGCGCCGCTCAGGACGGGTGAGCCCGCAGGCAATCCGGCTCAGAAGTGATGCCTTCAGGGGAGAGTACGCGGGGCTGGGAGGTGTGGCTGTCATGTGCGCTCACATTCGCGTGCGGGGCGTGAGCACCCGCACCGTGCGGGCCCCTTATTGCAAATTATGGGCAATTGAGTCTGCCTATCAGGTGCACGTAGTGCATTCGAGGGGCGCGCGGAAGCACCGCACGGTTCGAGTACGTCGTTCGGGGTGCCGGCGACGCCATCAAGCAGTGGTTCCCGCGGACGGGGAAGCAGCAAAGGACGCTCCGGCAGGTGGCCGCCATCCGTTCGTATGACAAGCCGGGTGGGTCTTCGCCCCGGACAGGTGGGTGGCGGCCAGGCTGGTGGATGAGTGCACCCACCAGGAGGAACGCATGCCTTACGGTCTGTCCCGCCGGTCCCTGCTCACGGCCGGCATCCTGGGATCCGGAAGCCTCGCTGCGGGTGGGGCCGTGGCCCGGGGTACTGAGCCGGCCGGACCGGAGCAGGCGGGGGAGCTGTCCTTTCCGTCTCCGGAGCTGACGCCTTACGTGGACCGGCTGCCGGTCCTTGCGACGTTTCGGGGGAGCGGCACGCTCGCGATGGCTCCCTCGCGGCACCGCTTCCACCGTGATCTGGGCATCGCGCCGACCTGGTCCTACGGCGGCCAGCAGTACTGGGGACCGACCATCGAGGCGCACCGCGACCAGCCCATCGCGCTCGCCTTCACCAACCGCCTGGGGCGGCAGCTGTTCGCCGCCGACGTCGACCCCTCCCTGGAGGGCGCAACCGAGCAGGACCGCAGCAGACCGCGGGTGTCGGTGCACCTGCACGGCGCGGTCACCCCTCCCGGCATGGACGGCCACCCGGAGCAGGTCTTTCTCCCCGGCGGCGCAATGACCTACCGCCATCCCAACCGGCAGGAGGCCGCGCACCTCTGGTACCACGACCACGCGATGGGCATCACCCGGCTCAACGTCGTCCGTGCCGCCGACTGGGGGCTGACACGGACAAGGGCCGGCAGGAACCGGCTGCACCGAGATGCATGACTACCGGCCGCCGTCCAGCGTGCTGGGCAAGCTCCGTGCGGGCTGTCCACCGAGTAGAGATCCCGCGGGCTGCCCTGGCCTTGGACCTGAGTCAGGCGGGGACCGGGTTCAGCGACATGCGTACGGTGATCTGCTTGCCCACGGCTCGTCGCACGACGTGGAAGCCGCCGCACAGCGCGGCGACGATCTCCATGCCGTGCCGGCCCACGCTGGTCGGATCCGGATCCGCGGCTGTCACCGGCTGCGTGGAGGTGTCCCAGACCGTGATCTCCACGATGCCGCCTGCCAGTTCGAGGTCGATCCCGCACGGCCCGCCGGTGTGCTTCACGGCGTTGGTGACCAGCTCGCTGACCACCAGCTGCGCGGTTGCGATGGCCTCGTCGGGTACCTCCAGGCCGGTGGCCCTGGTCCGGTCGAGGAACGCCGCAGCGAGACGGCGGGCAGACCCGATGGCTCCCGGCTTGCCAGCGTAGACCTCGCTGATGCGCACGTCATCATCTCCAGACCGACGGTCGACGTTGCCGGCTCCTGCCGTCATATCGCACCGCCACACCGGCCGCACCTCGTCCGAGGCAAGGTATCGGCACACACTCCATCTGCCCCTGGTCGGCGTTCCCGCACAACCGGCCCACAGGCAATGCTGTCCCGACAACAACCCGAGCCCTGTTCGATCCAGGTCAGCGACCTTTACACCTGGGCGACGGGGCGTCGGCATACTGTGAACATGTCGACAGCCGATCGCGCTCCCACCCGTCTCCCGGTCATCGCAGCGCGAGGCGACCTCGACGCAACCGCCCTCGCCCCGCTCACCGCAGAGATCGAGGCGGCCACCGCATCGCACCCCGGGGTGATCCTGGACGCCAGCGGCATCACCTTCGGCGATTCCAGCTTCCTGCGACTGGTGATCAGCACCCATCAGAACACCGACCTGCGGATCGCCGCTACACCCCCGGTCGTGGAGCGGCTTTTCAGCATCGTCGGCCTCGACGCCGTCATCCGGATCTACCCCACCGTGCACGACGCGCAGGCGGCGGCGCCTGCCCACTGAGGGAATAATCAGGGGCCCGCCTGCCTCGCCACGGCAGCGGGTACGGAGAGCTCTTCGGGCACCTTCTCCTATCCCACCCCGCTCAGTGGGGTTCGCCGGCACGGAGTAGAGCGAAGGTGGCGCGGCCCGGATCAGGCAGCGACCGCGCTGGTCCTGCGGTACCGGACGGCGATCAGCAGGCAGCCGGCGGAGATGATCGCCACTCCTTGGGCCAGAGCGCTGATCTGCTTGTCGCCGAACCAGACGGGCTCGTACATGTCGGGCAGCGGTCCGTGGGCGCCGACGTCGACGTAGCGGTACAGGAGGAGGGCCGCGAGGCCGCCGGCGGCGACAAGCCAGGCGAAGACGTCAACGAAAGGGCGGCGCCAGACCAGGACGACGAGGGCTGCCAGGGAGGCGAGGGCGGCTTCGGTGCGGAAGAGGGCGCCCTGGCTGATGCTCGCGGCGACGGCGTCGTACTGGTCGGCGAGTTTGGCGTGGATGAAGGCGTCCACTGCGAGGGCCGCGGCGGTGATCGGGCGAGCTGCGGAGGCGGGCAACGTGGCGGCGGGCGGGAGTTTGGCCTTGTGCATGAGGTCTTCCTCTGCGGAGGCGGTGACGTACCCGCGGGTCCATGGGGGCGGGACGCGGTCTCAGCTGACGGTGAGAGTCCCCTTCATGAACTGGTGGATGGTGCAGATGTAGCTGTAGGTGCCGGGTTTCTTGGGAGCAGTGAAAGTCGCCGACTTACCCGGGCCGATGGTGCCGGTGTCGAACACGCTGCCGTCGGTGGCGGTGTGAGCGGTCGAGTCCTGGTTCTTCACCGTGACGGTGACTCCGGGGTGCACGGTCAAGGTGGCGGGGCTGAAGGCGAAGCTGTTGATGACGATGGTCGAACCGCCGCCCGCACCAGAGGCGCCGGAGGACGCCGTGGCGGCAGTGGATCCACTGCCGCCACTGGAACTGGAGCAGCCGGTCAGGGTGATCAGTGCGCCGGCAAGGGCGACGGCCAGATGGTGGGGACGTATGGGAAGACGGGTGCGGGTCATTGCTGGCTTCACGGGGACAACCTCACAGGAGGACAAACTGAAGAGGGGCGCCGGGCGGCCCGTTGTGGGCCGGGCCGCCCGGCACGCTCAAGGGGGTCAGACAGTCAGCAGGGTGGGGCTGGCGGCCTTGTCGGTGGGCAGGAAGTCGGACGGGACGGGGTACTGGCCGAGAACGAAGTTGAGGATCGCCGCGTGCATGGCCTCCACGGGGGCGATGGAGGCTGCGGTGGCGATTCCGGCCGGGCTGGTGACGTTGTAGGTGGCGAACAGATACGTCTGCGCGGCCTGGTCCTCCAGTTGCAGGGCGAGTTGGGCCACGTCGCCGACGCTGGCGGCCTTGCCCAGCACCGCCAGGGTGGCGGGCTGGTTGGACAGCGGCACGTTGGTGATCGCGGGCTTGCCGGCTCCGGTCAGGACCGCGTTCCAGGCCTTGGCATGGTCGGTGTGCTGGGCCATCGCGGTGGTCACGAAGGTGGCGACGGCCGGCGGAACCGTGCCCAGCTTGCCGGCCTTGGCGGCGGCCAGGGCCGCCTGGTAGGCGCCGACCGCCTGGTTTTCCAGGGCCACCGCCAGGGCGACGACCTTCAGGTCCCCGGTGTAGGTGCCGGCACCGGACGCCGAGGCGGAGGGCGTGGCTGCGGGGGCCTTGCCCGAGGAGGAGGGCGACTTCTTGTCGTTGCTGGAGCAGGCCGCCAGCGCGAGGGCGGCAGCCGCGCCGCCGGCGCCGAGCAGGAACCGGCGCCGCCCCGGGTCACTCGGGCCGTCGGCCGGGGTGTTTCCGTGGGACCGGATGTCGTCGGTGAGATCCACCGCGCTGGCCCGCATGGCGGGCAGCGTGTCGAGGTGGGCTGCTTCCATGTCCCGGGTGAGGCGGGCCAACTGGGCCTCGCTGATCGGCAGTTCCCAGTCGTCGCGTGTCGCGGTCACTTCACGGCCCCTTCAGTGATCGGCGAAGCGCTCTTGGTCGGGTAGAAGGCGTCGGGGAATCCGACACTGCCCGCGGCGGCCGGCAGCTTGGCGGCATTCGTCGGGATGGCGATCAGATCGCCCAAGTTCCCGGCCAGCAGCGCCTGTACGGCCAGCAGCGTGGCCCGGTGCTGCGCCTCCACCGGCGCGACGGAGGCGAAGAGCTTCCGCAGCTCATTGCTGCTGACCTGGCCGACGTTCTTGGCGTAGGTCTGCGCGGCCACGTCCTCCAGCGTGATGGCCAGCGCCACCACGTCGGCGGGGGTCTTGATCGAGGGCAGCGCCTTCTTCACCACGGCCGCGTACTTCGGGTCCGGCCCGGACTGGGCCTTTCCGCCGGCCTGGGTGGCCGCGGCGTTGAAGGCCTGGGCGTGCGCCTGGTGCTGCGTGGTGGTCTTGGCGATGAACGCCGCGACCGTCTTGTTGCCGTCCTTGATGAACGGCAGCCCTGCCGCCGTCTGATAGACGCTGATGGCCAGGTTCTCGATCGACGCGGCCGTCTGCAGCGCCTTGACGTCGTCACTCGATGTGGCCGCGACCGCCCGCAAGGACGTCAGCACAGCCGCCGCGCTAGCCGCACCCGCCACCACTCCGCCGCGCTGCCACCACCGACGCGAGGGCTGCTCCCGGGTGACCTCGGTGAAGTCGCCCAGTGCCTCGGCCGTAATCCGCACCGCGTCGCTGTTCAAGTCCTGGGACTGCTCGGTCAGTTCTTCCAGCAGTCGGGTGTCGATGCGCTCTGCGCCCATCACGCCCCATCTCTCCGCGCGCCCTCGGATTGAGGAGCACTGACAGATGCTCTTCGTCGTCGTCGGCCGCACGGATTGGTCGCGACCTGGAGCCAACGAACTTCGTTTCTTTCGTCGGGGACGTCACTGCCGCACCAATCCGAACACACGTGGTCCGAATGCCCTGTGAGGAGCCCGCCCGTGCCGATAAATCATCCGCCCAGGTCACGGTCTTGATTGCCGGTCTCCGGCTGCCCTAGTACTCCAGCTGTAGATCGTGATCTTCACGCCTGGGCGGCTTGTCGCCGGTAGTGGCTGGCTTGGGATCGGGCCTGGTGGTGGCGCCGCCAGGTGGACCAAGCGAGCCGGTGGGCGGCGCTGTGGGCGGGGCGGACCACGAGGGCGATGAACAGGCGCTGGATCTCGTTGCAGGAGAGCGGTATGAGGGCGTCTGGTGTGGGGTGGCGGGTGTGTTCGTCGGCGCGGAAGGCGTGGGCGAGCATGGCCAGGGTGACCCAGCGGGACCAGGATGCGTAGCGGCGGACCTGGTGCTCATCCAGTCCAGCCAGGCCCTTGCCGGACTGGAAGAACTCCTCCACCCGCCACCTTGATCCAGCGACCCGCACCAGCGTGGTCAGCGGCACGGGTGCGGGTGAGTAGCAGCGGTAGTAGGCGAGTTCGCCGGTGCTGCGGTTGCGCCGGATGAGCAACTGGCGGCTGCCGGGCGCGGGGTCGGCCAGATCGATGGCGGGCCAGTCGCAGTAGCGATGCCCCTTTGCCCCCGCTCCCGCCGACAGCTTCTGCCAGGCACGCTTCGGGACCTTCCCGGCCAAGACATCCGCACGGAACTTTCCGGCCTGTGTGGTGACTTCGTGGGAGCAAGCGACGGCCACAGCACGTAGCCGGTGCCGCGTTCCTCCGGTGCGGCACGTAGTTTCGGGTTGCCGCCATAGACCTCGTCACCCGCGACCCACGACACATGGTGGCCGGCGTCCAGGAACCGGGCGATCATGCGGGTGGCCAGTTCCGGCTTGGTCGCGAAGGCGGTGTCCTCGCCGAGTCCGGCATCCCTGCACCGGTCGGGGTCCGCTGCCCAGGAACGCGGGACGTACAGTTCCCTGTCCACCGCCGCGTGCCCGCGTCGGCCGGCATAGACGAGGTAGACGGCGACCTGGGCGTTCTCGATCCTGCCCGCGGTGCCGGTGTACTGGCGCTGGACGCCGACCGTGCGCGTGCCCTTCTTCACGTCCCCGGTCTCGTCGACCACCAGCACTGCCTGATCGTCGTGCAGGTGCTCCACCACGTACTCACGCACGTCGTCGCGGACCTGGTCAGCGTCCCACTTGGCGCGTCCGAGCAGGTGCTGCATGCCGTCCCGGGTTGCCTCCTGGGCCCACTCGGCGATGGTCCAGCAGTTCTTGCGCGGCAGGTCCGACAGCAGACCCAGCACCAACTTCCGGACCCGACGCCGGGGTTCGACCCGCGCGAACCGTCCCGCTATCCGGCTCAGCAGGCTCTCGAACGCCTCCTGCCAGCGGGCAGGGTCTACCCTGTGACCTGCGGCCACCACATGATCGTTTGTCTTCACACACCGATGATCAGCGGTGGCCGTACCCGTCTACATTCCGGCCCCGGCTCTGACTGAGGGCTTCAGCCAGCGGACTTGAGCATCGTGACTGGTGAGCTGAGCGTGCGGGCGGTGGCTGTCCCCTGGGCATGCGTCTACCGCTGATGGTAGACGTTTGCCTATGAGTAGGCGGGATGTGCTGGGCCGCGGTATGAGGGTAGGCATGCTGATGGCAGGCGTTCCAGGGGGGCTTTGGGTCACTTTCGCGTTCGGGGCCGCACTCGCCTTCCTGGCAAGAGGCAGCACGCAGGCCGCGCTGAGTGCTTTCCGTGACGGCGGGATACTCCTTGTCGGGAGTTCGGCGGCGGGCGCCCTGATGGGGGTGTTCATCGGTGGAGGGCTGGCTCTCGCATCCCAGCGGGCCGTCGATAGCCGCGCATGGAAGCCCGCCCTCATAGGGGGCCTACTTGCAGCCATGGTGTTCCCCGCCGAGGTTTTGGTCGTGGCGCTGGGCACGGACGTGGGACCCCTTGAGATGGTGGTGACCTTGCTCGCATGGCCGGTGATGACAGTGCTGGCCGCCGTGCACAGTGCTGACATCGCTGGTCGCACCCGCCATCACGCATGGTTGTGGACCGCCGGTCGCCGCCGGCAGCAACAGCCTTCACAGCCATAGGCATGGCGCTGACAAGTCTCACTGGCTCAAGCGGTCATCCGCCCGCTGAAGCGCTCAGTCACACCGACCGGCAAGATCACGATCTACGGCTGGAGTACTAGCCGCCGACTACGTCGACGAAAACGCAGCGGAGGCGATCGATGTCTCTTCCACAGTCAAAGACATCGCAGATATAGCGAGTGCACTATTGTAAATTTAATCCCCGGGGCGCATTGCGCCCCGGGGCAACAGGAGTGATTCATGCACGAATTCGTCGAAGTGATCATCATCGTTGTCGCAGTGTTCTTCATTCTCCTTACCGGGTATTTGCAGTCGCCGCTGCGTAACAAGAAGCGCCGGAGGAGGCCTTGATACAGCGGCCCCCATCCTCTGTCTCGGCCTGGGCTACTACGCAGGTCAGGCTACTTCCGAGCTGCTGAGCTGAGAAGGGGCGCGGCAGGGCTAAGGGCTGTCCCGTAATCCCCGGCGGGCGCGCGACGACAGCTACGGCACCTCGCTGCGTTGTCGGGCCCGTCCGAATACGACCCGGTATGAGGACGACCCACCGCCTTGCGATGCACCGCATCTGACGCCGCACGCTGCTCCACCGCGGATTACGGGACAGCCCTTAGATGACCATCGACCACATGAGGAGAGACGAGGTGCGTACAGATCAACTGACCGGGGCGAACAAGACAATTAGGAACCTGAGGATCGCCGCTGCCGTCAGTGCGATAGTCCTCGTGTTCTTCGCTGTGTCGTTGGTACTCGGCGAAACGAAGTCGTGGATCGGTATCGTTCTGATCTGCGCCCTCTGGGTTCCCGTAGCCTTCCGCTTTTCTGGGATCAGCAAAAAAGGACTGCCTCCTCAGGACTAGCCGTGGCCGGCAACCGACTGAATGCAGCGCTGCACCACAGCATGCGCAAGCCAACGCTGCGGGCGGTCGGAACGAGGTTGCAGCCGTGTGCTCGGTGGGGTAGATCTTCATTAGCCCGCCGTAAGGGCCTTCGCGGCTTACCGCGAAGGCCCTTACGCACCGAAAAGGTCTTCGGCCGCTTCACTCAACCTGGCCCCACCGACAAGGAGAGCAACCCCTACCTCTACGCCGCCGGCGGCCCCGTCAACCACACCGACCCCAATGGCACATCGCTCTTTGATCTCGCGGGTAATCTCTGGGATGGCGCCACAGCGCTCCAGGACTTCGCGAAGGGAGATACCAGAGCGCGCCGACCTGGGACGACTTTTCCAAAGCCCGCGTCCTCCGGAGCCGTCTCTCTTCTTGCCCTCGCTGACAGCCCGTCCCAGGCGGTCGGACATCCGACCGTCCCAAATACGTCCCACGGGTGGCCCACGATTAACGCAAGGCAGTGCATTAGTGCAGGTCAGCGCCATAGAGGACGGGACGCGCCGGGTGCCTTCTAAGCGCTTGGCCGCAGGTTCGAGTCCTGCCGGGGGCACGCATTCTCCCAGGTCAGAGGCCCTTTCCGGCCGATCACAACCTCGCTTGCGCCGGATTTTTCGTGCCCCCAATGGCCCTTTTGCCCGAGTTTCGGGCCCGCTTTTCGCGTCTCC
>NZ_FMCH01000289.1 GCF_900091855.1 Streptomyces sp. DvalAA-14 | reverse complement strand
CCGGGCGCCGGGCCGCCGCCGGTGCCGGTTCCGGCCGCCGGGCCGAGTGCGGGACGAGGCGCCGTGGTCACTTTTTCGCCGTCGCCCAGAAGGAGTCCTCGAGCTTGGCCATCGCCTTGCCGGTGGTGGCCACGTTCTTCTGGGCCAGCGGGTTCAGGTCGGCCAGCACGTCGGCCATCGAGTCCTGGTCGTAGCCGCCGGGCCGGAAGGTGTTGACGCCGGGGTCGTAGGTGGTCTCCGGCGTGCCGACGAAGGTCTTGGTCATGTCGGCGAGCGTCGGGCCCATGATCTGGGCGGCGTCCGCGCCGAGTTCGGTGGCCGGCACCTCGGTGGCGTCCTTGGCGAACTTCGAGGCGACCGACGGCTGCGCGAGGAACTTCATCCACTTCTCGGCGTTGTCGGCGTGCTTGCTGGTGGACGCGACGGTCAGACCGGTGAGCGCCAGCGGGCCCAGGGCCGGCTTGGGCACCGCGCCGGCCTGCGGGCCCGGCAGGCCGAAGGCCATCACGTCGTCGGGATTCATGCCGTTCTGCTGGAGGAACGCCAGCGTGAAGGTGCCGCCGATGTCCCAGGCGGACTTGCCCTGGGCGAATGCCTGGTCGGCGGTGTCGATGTCGAGCGTCTGGGTGCCGGGCATCCAGTAGGGCTGCATCTGGTCGTACAGGCCGAGGACACTGAGCCCGTCGGGTGACGAGAAGTCCGCGGCGGGGTTCTGGCCGAACAGCGCCTGGTACTTCTCCTTGCCGAGCTGGGCGAAGGCCAGCGGCTGGAGCACCCAGGTCAGACCGGTGGCGCGGACCTTCAGGCCGAGGCTGACGCCGCCGTTGGTGCCGTCCTTGGCCTTGGTCGCCTTCAGGTCGGAGATGAACTCCTCCCAGCTGGCGGGAGGCTGAGTGATCCCGGCGGCGGCGAGCATCTTCTTGTTGCCCATCACGATGCCGAAGGTGCCGGAGGTGAAGGGCACGCTGAACCGCTGGCCCTTGCGGACGCCGTGCGACTTGGAGTCCGACGGCAGCGACTCCTGGTACGCGGCGTCGGTGATACTGCCGGAGGTCTGCACGCCTTTCTGGTACAGCCCGTTCCAGTCGGCGCCGACGTCGCCGGCGATGTCCTTGGCGATGCCGGTGGCGCCCAGCGCCCAGTCCTCGCCGTCCGAGTGCACTTCGAGCACGTCGGGCAGGTCGTGGGTCTTGGCGGCGGCCTGCACCTTGGTGGTGTACGCGTCGTCGGGGCCGTACGCCTCGATCTTGACGGTGATGCCGGTCTGCTTCTTGAACTGCGCGGCGGCGTTGCGCAGACCGGTGACATGGGACTGCTTGAAGGTCCACATGTCCAGCGTCTTGCTGTCGCCCGAGCCGCCGGACGAGCCGCCGCAGGCGGCGATCGGCCCCAGCGAGACCACGGTCGCGACGGCCACCGCCAGCAGCCTGCGCCGGCTCCGGGACGGTCCGGTGGTCCGCGGCGCCTTGGGGACGCTCGGGGAATATCGTGCGAAAGGTGTGCGAGCTGCGTGAGATGCGTGAGAAATACGCATGGCCCCTGCCTCGGGTTTCGATCGTTCAGAAGACCGAATGACGTTGGAGTACCTGAACATAGGGTCGCGTTTGAGATAGCGTCAAGGCGCGCGCTGCGATTGGGTGGGCACCCAGGGGCCGTTGAGGCGTCGGCGCGGGGAGCGGAGGATCAGTGGAATCGGTGGCAGAAGCGGCGCGCGGGCGCAGGCCCGAGGAGGTCAAGTCCGCAGCCCGGGTGCTGGAGGTGCTGGAGCTCCTCGGGGCCGACGGGGCCCGGCTCTCGCTGGCCGAGATGGCCGGCGCGATGGCCGTGCCGAAGAGCAGCCTGCACGCCATCCTGCGGACGATGGAGGCGCGCGGCTGGGTCGATCTCGACCCGGCCGGCACCCGGTACAGCCTCGGGCTCAAGGCGCTGCTGACCGGCACCGCCTACCTGGAGGGCGACGACGTGACGAGCCTGGCCGGGCCGGTGCTCGACGCGCTCGCCGACGAGACCGGCGAGGCCGTCCACCTGGGCAGGCTGGACGACACGCACGTCGTCTACCTGGCCAAACGCGAGTCCCGGCACGCCCTGCGGATGTACTCGGCGGTCGGCCGCCGGCTGCCCGCGCACGCCACCGCGCTGGGCAAGGCGGTGCTCTCGCAGTACGACCACGCCGAGGTGCAGCGCCGGCTGGACTGGCCGCTGGAGCGGCTGACGCCGAACACCGTGGTGGACCCGGAGGCCTTCCTCGCCCAGCTCGCCGAGGCGCGGCTGCGCGGCTGGGCGGTGGACGACGGCGAGAACTCGGTGGACATCCGGTGTGTCGCGGTGGCCCTCGGCAGCGGCCAGGGCGCCGACGCGATCAGCTGCTCGGCGCCGGCGAGCCGGATGGACGACGCGCGGCTGGAGGAGGTCGCCCAGGCGGTCATCGAGGCCGCCCACTCCCTGAGCACCCTGCTCAAGCGCCTCGGCGGGCGCTGAAACCCCGTCCGCGCCCGCGGCGCCGGGGCCCCCACCACCCCCTGGCGTACCGCCGGTTCGGGTTTGTCAAAGGGATTGACAAACTCCGATGGGCCTCCTTACGTTCGGAATCCGGTACGTCATTCTGCTACCCGTACGGACGCTGTTCGCCTATCCGTACGGGCCCGCTGCAGCACCGATGGGAGCGTGCAACGCCCGTGACCACTGCGACCCGGCGGGCCCTTGTGGTCCGCGGCGGCTGGGAGGGCCACTCACCGGTGGCGATCACGGACCTCTTCCTGCCCTGGCTGAAGGACCGGGGCTTCGGCGTCGAGACCTCCGAGAGCCTCGACGCCTACACCGACGCCGCACTCCTCGCCGCCACCGATCTGATCGTCCAGTGCTGGACCATGGGCGAGATCACCGCCGACCAGACCCGGGGCCTGGTCCGCGCGGTCGAGGCGGGCACCGGATTCGCCGGCTGGCACGGCGGGGTGCTCGACTCCTTCCGCGGCGACCTCGACTACACCCTGCTGACCGGCGGTCAGTTCCTCATGCACCCGCCGGGCTTCCACGACCACACCGTCCAGCCGCGCCCCGAGCGGGCCGACCACCCGGTGGTCGCCGGACTCACCGCCTTCGGCGTGCACACCGAGCAGTACTGGGTGGCCACCGACCCGGACATCGACGTCCTCGCCACCACCACCTTCCCGCCCGGCCCGGGGCGCGACCACCCCGTGGTGATGCCCGCGGTGTGGACCAGGACCCGCGGCGCCGGACGGGTGTTCGTCTCCGCGATCGGCCACAAGGCCGACGACTTCGACGTGCCCGAGGTGCGGACGCTGACCGAGAGGGGACTGCTGTGGGCCGCCCGCTGAGGATCGGCATGGTCGGCGCCGGCAAGATCAGCGGCGCCTACCTGGACACCCTGGCCGCACGCGAGGACCTGCGGCTGACCGCCGTCACCGACCTGGACACCGGCCGCGCCCGCGCCGCGGCCGGCCGCGGCGGCGCCGAAGTGGCCGGCGGCGTGGCCGAACTCGTCGCCCGCGACGACGTCGACGCGGTGCTCAACTTGACCGTCCCCGCCGCGCACGCCGAGGTGGCGCTCGCCGCGATCGCGGCCGGCAAGCACGTCTACGGCGAGAAGCCGCTGGCCACCACCCGCGAGGAGGCCGCCGGAGTGCTGGCCGCGGCCCGCGCCGCCGGGGTGCGGGTCGGCAGCGCGCCCGACACCGTACTCGGCACCGGCACCCAGACCGCGCGCAAGGCGGTGGACGACGGACTGATCGGCGCGCCCGTCGCCGCCACCGCCTTCATGACCACCCCCGGGCACGAGGCCTGGCACCCCGACCCGGAGTTCTACTACCGGCCCGGCGGCGGCCCGCTGCTCGACATGGGCCCCTACTACCTCTCCGCGCTGGTCCACCTGCTCGGCCCGGTGGCCACGGTCAGCGGCGCCGCCGCCACCCCGCGCGCCGAACGCGTCATCGGCAGCGGCCCGCGCGCCGGGCAGCGCTTCCCGGTCGAGGTCGCCACCCACGTGACCGGCATCCTGGAACACGCCGGCGGCGCCCTGTCCACGCTGGTGATGAGCTTCGACATCCACGCCGCCCGGCTGCCGCGCATCGAGGTGCACGGCACCGACGGCTCGCTGTCCGTACCCGACCCCAACGGCTTCGCGGGCCCGGTCGAGCTGTACTCCTCGGGCAGTTGGCAACCGCTGCCGGTCTCGGCCGGCCACCCGGGCGCCGGCCGCGGCATCGGACTCGCCGACCTCGCCGACGCACTGGCCGCCGGGCGCCCGCACCTGGCCTCCGCCGAACTCGCCGAGCACGTCCTGGACGTGATGCTCACCCTGCTGGACGCGGCGCAGCGCGGCACCGCGCTGGCGGTGACCAGCAGCTGCGAGCGGCCCGCGCCCGTTCCCCTGCGATAAACCGAAGCGAACCGATCGGCCCGTGAAAGGCGGCGGACACCGGAAAAGGTGCGGCATTCCGGCACGGCGGCGGGAAGAGCCGGCAGCGGCCCGGCCCGCCGCATTTCGCTGCCTGCGATGTCAGGCGAATTACTGGACAATACTTGCTCATTGCGGCCCGAAACTATCCTGACATCGCTATTTCACCAGGTCACGACCTGCGGTAAAGCGGAAGTGGCACCAGGCGTTGACTTGATAACACACATGGTTTTACATGGCGGTCACTGGCTGGACAGGAAGGGCTGCCCATGCATGACCGGATCAATTCCGGCGAAGAGCGCATAGCCGCATTCCTCGCCGAACGGCTGCGCCCCGCGCTCTATCCGCAACGGCTTCCGATGGACATCGGAGCCTGGCATCTGCCGGGTGAGCCGGTTCCCGCCGAGGTGGCGCTGCGCGCCGACTTCACCCCGTTCACGGCCGGCGAGAGCTGGGGAGGCCCCTGGGCCACCACCTGGTTCCGGCTCCGGGCAACGGTTCCCGAACGCTGGGCCGGGCGCCGGGTCGAGGCCCTCATCGACCTGGGCGGCGACGGCGACGGCGGCCGGGCCGAGGGGCTCGTGCACGACGAACGGGGCGTCCCCGTCCAGGGACTGCACCCGCACCTCGACGCGGTGCTCGTCGCGGCCTCCGCGACCGGCGGCGCCCCGGTCCGGCTGCTCGTCGAGGCCGCCGGCCAACCCCCCGACCGGACACGGCGCCGGCG
>NZ_FMCH01000285.1 GCF_900091855.1 Streptomyces sp. DvalAA-14 | reverse complement strand
GAGGGCGCCGAGGCCGTTGAACCGGTGCACAGTGGGGTGCTCGGTACGCATCGCCGCCATGGTCGCCCGGAACTGCGGGAGCGCCGCCTCCGGCGCCCAGTGGCGGGCCTCCACGCCGTGGGCGAGGGCCGACGCGTAGAGCTGGCACGCCGCCAGCCGCAACTGCCGGGCACCCGCCTGGGCCTGCAGCGCGTAAGCCTCGCGCGCCGCGTCGTCGTAGCGGCCCTCGGCCAGCGCGAGCGCCGCTTCCATCGCCCGCCGCTGCGGTCGCGGCGACGGCTCGGCCGCGCCGAGCGCGGCCCGCATCGTGGCCACACGTCCCGCGGCCAGTGCTCGGGCGGCGGCGAGGGCGGCTGGGTCGTGCACCCACTCGGCGAACCCCGACTCGTGGTCGCCGAAGGGCAGCCGGAAGAGGACCCAGCCCCGGGAGAAAGCGGCGTGGCGCCGGGGCAGGCAGTACAGCGCGGTCCAGGCGGCCGCGCCCCAGCCGAGGGGGCGGGCCGCGCCGCCCGAGGCGATCAGCGCCGCTGCCAGGGCGAGCTCCACCAGCACGGCCAGCGCCGTCGTCCGCCACAGCCGGCGCCGCAGCCCCGGCCGGTCGGTGACGACCAGGCAGGTGTAGAGGAGGATCAGCGGCAGCGAGCGGAAGGTCCACAGCCGGCCGCCGCGGACCGTCGACCCCAGTCGGCGGCCGACGCCGACCGACGACCACACCGCGGCCAGCCCGGCGGGCCGGGCCAGCAGCCGCGTGATCAGCAGGCTGAGGTTCGTGCCGACCACCAGGCCCAGGAAGAACAGCGGAATTCCCTGGGACCCGCCCACCCGCAGGTTGCCGCCGCCGGCCAGTACGCCGATCAGCACGGCGGGCACCAGGATCACCCGCGGCGGAATCCGCCGCCGCGCGGGCGCCGGTCGCGGGCCGGGCAGGGGAGCGGCCGGGAGGTCCCCGGCGGACGCGGATACGGCCTCGGTGGCGGGTATCACGCTGGAGTCGCCCTCGGAAGGGGGCAGAGTCATGGACACGACTGGAGATCCTGGCAGCTCCGGACCCGCTCCCACCAGCGGTTAACCCGGCGGACCCGGCCGGTGCCCACCGTCCCTGCGGTCGGGGGCACCACGGCCCCGTACCATGGGAGGAGGCCGTGGCTCGACCTTGCCCGGCAGGCGAGCGCGTCGAATGAGGGGCGCGACGTCATCCACGATTCCGGGAGAAGCGCCCCAGCATGTCCACGCGCCACGACATTCGTAACGTCGCCATCGTCGCCCACGTCGACCACGGCAAGACGACCCTGGTCGACGCCATGCTGAAGCAGGCCGGCGCGTTCGCCGCGCATCAGCATCTGGACGACCGGATGATGGACTCCAACGACCTGGAGCGCGAGAAGGGCATCACCATTCTCGCGAAGAACACCGCCGTCAAGTACCACCCCAAGGGTGGCGGCGACATCATCACGATCAACATCATCGACACCCCCGGCCACGCCGACTTCGGCGGTGAGGTCGAGCGCGGCCTGTCGATGGTCGACGCGGTCGTGCTGCTGGTGGACGCCTCCGAGGGCCCGCTGCCGCAGACCCGGTTCGTGCTGCGCAAGGCCCTGGCCGCGAACCTGCCCGTCATCTTGTGCGTGAACAAGACGGACCGCCCGGACTCGCGGATCGACGAGGTGGTCAACGAGACGTACGACCTCTTCCTGGACCTGGACGCCACCGAGGACCAGATCGAGTTCCCGATCGTCTACGCCTGCGCCCGCGACGGCGTCGCCTCGCTGACCAAGCCGGCCAACGGCACGGTCCCGGCGGACAGCGACAGCCTGGAGCCGTTCTTCTCCACCATCTTGTCCACCGTCCCCGCCCCCACCTACACCGAGGGCGCGCCGCTCCAGGCGCACGTCACCAACCTCGACGCGGACAACTTCCTCGGCCGCATCGCGCTGCTCCGGGTGGAGGAGGGCGAGCTGCGCAAGGGCCAGCAGGTCGCGTGGATGAAGCGCGACGGCTCGGTGAGCCAGGTCAAGATCACCGAGCTGCTGATGACCGAGGCGCTCACCCGCAAGCCGGCCCAGATGGCCGGCCCCGGCGACATCTGCGCGGTGGCCGGCATCCCGGACATCACCATCGGCGAGACCCTCGCCGACCTGGAGAACCCGGTCGCGCTGCCGCTCATCACGGTCGACGAGCCGGCGATCTCGATGACCATCGGCACCAACACCTCGCCGCTGGTCGGCAAGGGCGGCAAGGGCCACAAGGTCACCGCCCGCCAGGTCAAGGACCGCCTGGACCGGGAGCTGATCGGCAACGTCTCGCTGCGGGTGCTGCCGACCGAGCGCCCGGACACCTGGGAGGTGCAGGGCCGCGGCGAGCTGGCGCTGGCCATCCTGGTCGAGCAGATGCGCCGCGAGGGCTTCGAGCTGACCGTCGGCAAGCCGCAGGTGGTCACCAAGCTGGTCGACGGCAAGGTCCACGAGCCGGTCGAGCGGATGACGGTCGACTGCCCCGAGGAGTACCTGGGCGCGATCACCCAGCTGATGGCGACCCGCAAGGGCCGGATGGAGACCATGACGAACCACGGCTCCGGCTGGGTGCGCATGGAGTTCGTCGTCCCGGCCCGCGGCCTGATCGGCTTCCGCACCGAGTTCCTCACCGACACCCGCGGCACCGGCATCGCGCACAGCATCTTCGAGGGCCACGAGCCGTGGTTCGGCGACCTGCGGACCCGCAACAACGGCTCGCTGGTCGCGGACCGGGCCGGGGTGGTCACCCCGTTCGCGATGATCAACCTCCAGGAGCGGGGTGTGATCTTCGTCGAGCCGACCACCGAGGTCTACGAGGGCATGATCATCGGTGAGAACTCACGGACCGACGACATGGACGTGAACATCACCAAGGAGAAGAAGCTCACCAACATGCGCGCCGCCTCCGCGGACAACACCGAGAACGTGGTGCCGCCGCGCAAGCTCTCGCTGGAGCAGTCGCTGGAGTTCTGCCGCGAGGACGAGTGCATCGAGGTGACCCCGGAGACGGTCCGCATCCGCAAGGTGGTGCTGGACCAGAAGGAGCGCGGCCGCAGCGCCTCGCGCGCCAAGCACGGCTGACGGCTGACGGCCGGCCGCTGACGGCCGGCCGGTGACCGTCGGCTGACGGCTGGCGTCCCGTCACGCGGTGTGATCGAAGGGGTCCGGGGGAAGCTCTCCGGGCCCCTTCGGTATGCCCGCCATCCGTCCGCTATTCGGACACTCTTCATCGTTAGATACATCACATCGCCCGTTTAGAACCTGTCTGTCACATTACGGAATGTCCGGATTTTGGAATGTTTCGCGATTCGATGTGACCAAAGTGAGACCCTCAGCTGGTCCATGCAGCCTCCGACGTGACCGATAGTGGACGAAGTTGAGCTCGGGTCAATGGGTCATGCGCTGTGCGGCGCCGACTCACGAGCGCGGAAGGCCGCAGTCGCTGTCAGGGGTGTCAGCGCGTTCGGCCTTCCTTTCACGTATCGACAGTGACTCCTGAGGAGGCAACCCATGCGCGGTGCCAACAGCGCCAAGTGGGTAGTGGGGGCGGCGGTCATCGCCCTGGCAGCAACGGCCTGCGGTTCCGGCGGTTCGGACGACGGAAGCAGCAGCAGCGCCGGCGGTTCCAACGACGGCATAGTCCGGGCCTGGTGGGGCGACCCCCAGAACCCGCTGGAGCCGGCGAACACCAATGAGGTCCAGGGCGGCAAGGTCATGGACATGATCTTCATGGACCTCAAGGAATACGACCCCAAGACGGGTAAGGCCAACCTTGAGGCGGCCGACTCGATCACCACCCCCGACCAGCAGAACTTCACCATCAAGCTGAAGCCGGGCCTGAAGTTCTCCGACGGCACCCCGGTGACCGCCAGCTCCTTCGTGGACGCGTGGAACTACGGCGCCCTGCTGACGAACGCCCAGCTGAACGCGTACTTCTTCGAGGACATCCAGGGCTACGACGCCGTGCACCCCTCGGCTGCGGGCGCCAAGCCGACCGCCAAGACCATGTCCGGTCTGAAGGTCGTCAACGACAGCACCTTCACGGTCAAGCTGACCCAGAAGTTCTCCACCTGGCCGGACCGGCTCGGCTACAAGGCCTTCGCGCCGCTGCCGACGTCGTTCTTCTCCAACCACGCCGCCTACCTGAACAAGCCGGTCGGCGACGGCCCGTACATGGTGAAGTCCTACACCAAGGGCTCCAGCATGCTGCTGGTCCCGAACCCGTACTACACCGGCCCGAGCAAGCCCAAGAACAAGGGCGTGCTGCTGAAGGTCTACACCGACGAGAACACCGCCTACGCCGACCTGCAGGCGGGCAACCTGGACGTCGACGACTCCATCCCGGCCCAGGACCTCAGCCACGTCAAGACCGACATGGACGGCCGCTACCTCAACCAGCCGGCCGGCATCAACCAGACCATCTCGTTCCCGCTGAACCAGAAGGCGTGGAACAAGCCGGGCATGGACAAGGTGCGGCTGGGCCTGTCGATGGCGATCGACCGGAAGACCATCACCCAGAAGATCTTCCAGGGCACCCGCACCCCGGCCACCGACCTCACCTCCCCGGTGCTGGGCACGGCCGGCGGCTACAGCGCCACCATCGCGGGCGACGCCGTCACCTACAACCCGACCAAGGCCAAGCAGCTCATCGAAGAGGGCGGCGGCCTGCCCGGCGGGCACATCACCATCGGCTACAACGCCGACACCGGCTCCCACAAGGAGTGGGTGGACGCGGTCTGCAACAGCATCAACAACGTGCTGGGCAACAACAAGGCCTGCGTCGGCGCCCCCACCGGCACCTTCGCCGACTTCCGCAACCAGATCACCAAGGGCCAGGAGACCGAGCCCTTCCGGTCCGGCTGGCAGATGGACTACCCGCTGATCGACGACTTCCTGACGCCGCTCTACGCGACCGGCGGCAGCTCGAACGACTCGAAGTACAGCAACCCGCAGTTCGACGCGCTGATCAAGCAGGCGAACGCGGAGCCGGACACCACCAAGGCGACCGCGCTGTACCAGCAGGCCGAGAAGCTGCTCTTCAAGGACATGCCGGTGATCCCGCTGTGGTACCAGAACGGCGGCGCCGCCTGGTCCTCGCGGGTGTCCAACGTGACGGAGAACGCGTTCAGCTACCCCGTCTTCACCGACATCACGGTCAACGGCAAGTGACCTGATCGGTACGCGCCCGCCCTCCCGGCGGAGGGCGGGCGCGCGCAGGGGGAACTGACAGCAACCGCTCGCGGTACGGATGCCGGCCGGGGCCACCGCCCCGGCCGGCGTCTGCCCGATCCCTGGAGGGCAGATGGGGCGCTACGTCATCAGACGACTGCTCCAGATGGTTCCGGTCTTCATCGGCACCACGTTTTTGATCTTCGTCATGGTCTACGCGCTCGGCGACCCGGTGGCCGCCATGTTCGGCGACCGTGCCCCCGACCCCGCCACGGCGGCGCAGATCCGGCACGAGCTGTATCTCGACCACTCGCTGCCGGCCCAGTACGTCCACTACATGGGCCAGATCTTCAGCGGGAACTTCGGCAAGTCCGCCAACGGACAGCCCGTCACCCAGATCATGGGCACCGCCTTCCCGGTGACGCTCCGGCTGACCCTGGTCGCCTTCGCGATCGAGGCCGTCGTCGGCATCGGACTCGGCCTGGTGGCCGGGCTCAAGCGCGGCCGGTTCGCCGACAGCGGCGTCCTCGCGTTCACCCTGCTGGTCGTCTCCGTCCCGACCTTCGTCACCGGCTACCTGCTGCAGTACTTCGTCGGGGTCAAGTGGGGCCTGGCCAACCCGTCGGTCGCCGACGGCGCGCCGATCGGCGACCTGATCATGCCCGCGGTGGTACTGGCCGGCGTGTCGCTGGCCTACGTGGCCCGGCTGACCCGGACCTCGGTGGCGGAGAACTCCCGCGCCGACTACATACGCACCGCCGTCGCCAAGGGCCTGCCCAGGCGCCGGGTGGTCACCGTCCACCTGCTGCGCAACTCGCTGATACCCGTGGTCACCTTCCTCGGCACCGACATCGGCGGTCTGATGGCCGGCGCGGTCGTCACCGAGCGGATCTTCAACATCCACGGTGTCGGCTACCAGCTCTATCAGGGGATCTTCCGGAACAACCCGCCCACCGTGGTCGGTTTCGTCACCATCCTGGTGCTGATCTTCCTTGTCGCCAACCTGCTCGTCGACCTGCTCTACGCGGTCCTGGACCCGAGGATCCGGTATGCCTGAGACCACCCGCACCCCGGTCCTGCAGGACGGGACCCCGACCACCGCCGACGGGCTGCCGGTACCCGGCGAGCCGCGCGAGAAGACGCGCAGCCTGTGGAGCGACGCCTGGCGCGACCTGAGCCGCAAGCCGATGTTCTACATATCCGGCCTGCTGATCCTCTTCCTGATCGTCATCTCGATCTGGCCGAGCGCCATCGCCAGCGGCGACCCGCTGAACTGCAACCTGATCAACTCGCAGTCCGGACCGACCAGCGGCCACCCGTTCGGCTTCGACACCCAGGGCTGCGACGTCTACACCCGGACCGTGTACGGCGCCCGCGCCTCGGTCTCGGTGGGCATCATCTCCACCGTCGGCGTGGCCCTGCTCGGCTCCTTCTTCGGCGGCCTGGCCGGCTTCCTCGGCGGCATCTGGGACACGCTGATCTCGATGCTGAGCAACATATTCTTCGGCATCCCGATCCTGCTGGGCGGCGTGGTCTTCCTGTCCGTCGTCAAGGGCGGCTCGGTGACCACCGTGTCGACCTTCATGATCCTGCTGGGCTGGCCGCAGATCGCCCGCATCGCCCGCGGCGCGGTGATCACCGCCAAGCAGCAGGACTACGTGCAGGCCGCGAAGGCGCTGGGCGCGAGCAACACGCGGATGCTGCTGCGGCACATCGCCCCCAACGCGCTCGCCCCGATCATCGTGGTGTCGACCATCGCGCTGGGCACGTTCATCTCCCTCGAGGCGACCTTGTCCTACCTGGGCGTCGGCCTCAAGCCGCCGGCCGTCTCCTGGGGCATCGACATCTCCGCCGCCTCCGAGCAGATCCGCAACGCCCCGCACATGCTGCTGTGGCCCGCGGGCGCGCTCAGCTTGACGGTGCTGGCGTTCATCATGCTCGGCGACGCGGTCCGCGACGCCCTCGACCCCAAGCTGCGCTAGGAGGCCTTGCGTTGACTGTCATCGATGAGACCGCGGGGGCTCCGGCGCCCGCCACCACCACGGCCCCGCTGCTGGACGTGCGGGACCTGCACGTCGAGTTCCGGACCCGCGACGGGGTGGCCCGCGCCGTCAACGGCGTGTCCTACTCGGTGGAGGCCGGCGAGACCCTCGCGGTGCTCGGCGAGTCCGGCTCGGGCAAGTCCGTGACCGCCCAGGCGATCATGGGCATCCTCGACATGCCGCCCGGCAGCATCCCGCACGGCGAGATCCTCTTCCACGGCCAGGACATGCTCACCATGTCCGGCGAGCAGCGCCGCAAGATCCGCGGCCGGAAGATCGCCATGATCTTCCAGGACGCGCTGTCCTCGCTCAACCCGGTGCTGTCGGTGGGCTACCAGCTCGGCGAGATGTACCGGGTGCACGAGGGCCTGTCCCGCAAGGACGCCAAGGCCAAGGCGATCGAGCTGATGGACCGGGTGCGCATCCCGGGCGCCCGGCAGCGGGTGGGCGACTACCCGCACCAGTTCTCCGGCGGTATGCGCCAGCGCATCATGATCGCGATGGCGCTCGCCCTGGAGCCCGAGCTGATCATCGCCGACGAGCCGACCACCGCGCTCGACGTCACGGTGCAGGCCCAGGTGATGGACCTGCTCGCGGAGCTGCAGCGCGAGTTCAACATGGGCCTGATCCTGATCACCCACGACCTGGGGGTGGTCGCGGACGTCGCCGACAAGATCGCGGTGATGTACGCCGGCCGGATCGTGGAGACCTCGCCGGTGCACGACATCTACCGGCGGCCCGCGCACCCGTACACCAAGGGCCTGCTCCGGTCGATCCCGCGGCTGGACCAGAAGGGCCAGGAGCTCTACGCGATCCAGGGGCTGCCGCCCAACCTGCTGCACGTCCCGTCGGGCTGCGCCTTCAACCCGCGCTGCCCGATGGCGCAGGACATCTGCCGGACCGACGTCCCCGAGCTGCACACCGTCGGGGCCGGGCGCGGCAGTGCCTGCCACTTCTGGAAGGAGACCCTCGGTGAGTGACTCCCAGCCGAGCCAGGACCGCGAGCCGATCCTCCAGGTCCGCAACCTCGTCAAGCACTTCCCGCTGACCCAGGGCATCGTGTTCAGGAAGCAGGTCGGCGCGGTCAAGGCCGTCGACGGCATCTCCTTCGACCTCTACCCGGGCGAGACGCTGGGCATCGTCGGCGAGTCCGGCTGCGGCAAGTCGACGGTCGCCAAGCTGCTGATGAACCTGGAGCAGGCCACCTCCGGTGAGGTGTTCTTCAAGGGCGAGGACATCACCAAGCTGAGCGGGCGGGCGCTCAAGGCGGTCCGGCGCAACATCCAGATGGTCTTCCAGGACCCGTACACCTCGCTCAACCCGCGGATGACGGTCGGCGACATCATCGGGGAGCCGTTCGACATCCACCCCGAGGTGGCGCCCAAGGGCGACCGCCGCAAGCGGGTACGGGACCTGCTGGACGTGGTCGGGCTCAACCCGGAGTACATCAACCGCTACCCGCACCAGTTCTCCGGCGGCCAGCGCCAGCGCATCGGCATCGCCCGCGGCCTCGCGCTCAACCCGGAGATCATCATCTGCGACGAGCCCGTCTCGGCGCTGGACGTCTCGGTGCAGGCGCAGGTCATCAACCTGATGGCGAAGCTGCAGGACGAATTCGGCCTGTCCTACATCTTCATCGCGCACGACCTGTCCATCGTGCGGCACATCTCCGACCGGGTCGGTGTGATGTACCTGGGCCGGATGGCGGAGATCGGCACCGACGAGGCGATCTACGAGCACCCGACCCATCCCTACACCCAGGCGCTGCTGTCCGCGGTGCCGGTGCCCGACCCGGAGGCGCGCGAGCACCGGGAGCGGATCATCCTGACCGGCGACGTGCCCTCACCGGCCAACCCGCCGTCCGGCTGCCGCTTCCGCACCCGCTGCTGGAAGGCGCAGGCCCGGTGCGCCGAGGAGACGCCGCTGCTGGCGATCCCCCAGGTCTTCGCCGGCCAGGACACCCCGGCGGCGCACGAGTCGGCCTGCCACTTCGCCGCCGAGACCGCGGCCGTGGTCTAGCCGCTGACCCGAACGGACCGGTCAGCCGGGACCGAGGGCGCCCCGCATCGTGAAAAACGGTGCGGGGCGCCCTTTCGTATGCCCCCGGACGGGTGAACTCCTGACCCGGTACCGGCCGCTGACCGCGGCTGCGCCCGGATTGCGGTGTCATGGGGTCCGGAGTGTCATGTGTGACCCATGAGTGACCCATGAGGAGGCACGCGATGCGCGGAGCCACGCGCGTGAAGTGGGCCGTCGGTGTGCTGGCCGTCGCCCTGACGGCCGCTGCCTGCGGTGGCGGCGGCGACAGCGGCGGTACCGGCAGCCTGAGCAGTGGCAGCAGCAGCGGTATCGTCCGCGCCTCCTGGGGTGACCCGCAGAACCCGCTGGAGCCCACCGACACCAACGAGGTGCAGGGCGGCAAGGTGCTCGACCTGATCTTCCGCGGCCTGAAGAAGTACAACCCGAAGACCGCCAAGGCCGAGAACTGGATCGCCCAGTCGATCACCAGCACCGACTCGCAGAACTTCGACATCAAGCTCAAGTCCGGCTGGAAGTTCAGCAACGGCGAGCCGGTCACCGCGGACTCCTTCATGAACGCCTGGAACTTCGGCGCCGCCCTGAAGAACGCGCAGCTCAACGCCTCCTTCTTCAGCTACATCGACGGCTACGACAAGGTGCACCCGAGCGCCACCGGCGCCAAGCCCACCGCGACCACGCTGTCCGGCCTGCAGAAGGTCTCCGACCTGGAGTTCAAGGCCAAGCTCAACCAGAAGTTCTCGCTGTGGCCCGACACCCTGGGCTACTCGGCGTTCTACCCGCTGCCCAATGCGTTCTTCAGCAACCGCGCCGCCTGGGAGCGCAAGCCGATCGGCGACGGCCCGTACACCATCTCCAAGTTCACCAAGGGCTCGCTGATGAGCCTGCGCAAGTGGAACGGCTACAAGGGCCCGGACCCGGCCCAGAACAAGGGCGTGGACCTGCGGGTCTACACCGACAACAACACCGCCTACACCGACTTGCAGGCGGGCAACCTCGACCTGGTGGACGACATCCCGGCCGAGCAGCTGCCCAACGTCAAGAGCGACCTCGGCAAGCGCTACATCAACCAGCCGGCCGGCATCCTGCAGACCATCGCCTTCCCGCTGTACAACCCCCGCTGGTCGTCGGCCAACTCCGCCAAGGTCCGGCAGGGCCTGTCGATGGCCATCGACCGGGCCACCATCACCAACAAGATCTTCATGAACACCCGCACCCCGGCCACCGACTGGACCTCCCCGGTGCTCGGCAGCGCGGGCGGCTTCAAGAAGGGCCTGTGCGGGGCCGAGTGCACCTTCGACGCGGCCAAGGCCCGGCAGATGATCAAGGCGGGCGGCGGCCTGCCCGGCGGCAAGATCACCATCGGCTACAACGCCGACACCGGCTCGCACAAGGAGTGGGTGGACGCGGTCTGCAACAGCATCAACAACGTGCTGGGCAACAACAAGGCCTGCGTCGGCGCCCCCACCGGCACCTTCGCCGACTTCCGCAACAAGATCACCAAGAAGCAGGAGAACAACCCGTTCCGCTCCGGCTGGCAGATGGACTACCCGCTGATCCAGGACTTCCTGCAGCCGCTGTACTTCACCAACGCCTCGTCGAACGACTCGCACTACAGCAACCCGACCTTCGACAAGCTGGTCAACCAGGCCAACGCCGAGACCGACCGCGCCACCGCCGTCAGCCGGTTCCAGGACGCCGAGCGGGAGCTGGTCAAGGACATGCCCGCCATCCCGCTGTGGTACCAGAACGGCAGCGCCGGCTTCTCGTCGAACCTCAGCAACGTCAGCCTGAACCCCTTCAGCGTCCCGGTCTACAACGAGATCAAGGTCAAGTGAGACCGGCCGCGGGCCGCACCGGCAGCGCCCGGTGCGGCCCGCGGCGGCCTTCCGCGAGGAGGTTCCATGGGACGCTACGTGATCCGGCGGCTGCTCCAGATGATCCCGGTGTTCATCGGCAGCACCTTCCTGATCTTCTTCATGGTCTACGCGCTCGGCGACCCGGTGGCCGCGCTGTTCGGCGACCGCGCGCCCGACCCGGCCACCGCCGCCCAGATCCGGCACGACCTGCACCTCGACGACCCGCTGTGGCAGCAGTACCTGATCTACATGAAGAACATCTTCATCGGTGACTTCGGCACCGCATTCAACGGACAGCCCGTCACCGAACTGCTCGGCTCGGCATATCCGGTCACCATCCGGCTGACCGTCGTCGCCATCATCTTCGAGATCCTGATCGGCATCCCGCTGGGTGTGCTGACCGGACTCAAGCGCGGCAAGGCCGTCGACACCGGCGCGCTGCTGCTGACGCTGATCGTGGTGTCCATCCCGACCTTCGTGATCGGCTACGTGCTCCAGTACCTGATCGGCGTGCAACTCGGCTGGACCAGCCCCTCGGTGTCGCCCAGCGCGCCGTTCAACGAGCTGATCCTGCCCGGCCTGGTGCTGGCTCTGGTCTCGCTGGCCTACGTCACCCGGCTCACCCGCACCTCCATCGCCGAGAACACCCGGGCCGACTACGTGCGCACCGCCGTCGCCAAGGGCCTGCCCCGGCGCCAGGTCATCGTGCGGCACCTGCTGCGCAACTCGCTGATCCCGGTGGTGACCTTCATCGGCACCGACATCGGCGCCCTGATGGGCGGCGCGATCGTCACCGAGCGGATCTTCAACGTGCACGGCGTCGGCTTCCAGCTCTACCAGGGCATCCTGCGCAACAACGCGCCCACCGTGGTCGGCTTCGTGACCATCCTGGTGCTGGTCTTCCTGGTGGCGAATCTGGTCGTCGACCTGCTCTACGCGGTGCTGGACCCGAGGATCCGCTATGCCTGAGGAGAATCCCTTCGACCACGACCGGGCGGTGGCACCCTCCGGCTTCAGCGGCAGCATGGACCTGGCGGCCGGGGAGGCCGACACCCTGGAGAAGGGGCCCGAGCACGGCCAGGACGCCGGCGGGCCGCAGGGCAAGCCCCGCAGCCTGTGGTCGGACGCCTGGCGGGACCTGCGGCGCAACCCGATCTTCATCGTCTCCGCGCTGGTCATCCTCTTCCTGGTCTTCATCTCCCTGTGGCCGCAGGCGATCACCACCCAGGACCCGCTGCACGCCGACCTGCTCAAGGCCCAGGACGGCCCCGAGCCCGGCCACCCCTTCGGCTTCGACCAGCAGGGCCGCGACGTCTACACCCGCGTGGTGTACGGGGCGCGGGCCTCGGTCACCGTCGGCGTGAGCGCCACCCTCGGCGTGGTGCTGCTGGGCAGCGTGCTGGGCGGCCTGGCCGGCTTCTTCGGCGGCTGGTGGGACGCGATCCTGTCCCGGATCAGCGATGTCTTCTTCGGCATCCCGGTGATCCTGGGCGGCCTGGTCTTCCTGTCGGTGATCACCAACACCACGGTCTGGCCGGTGATCGGCTTCATGATCCTGCTCGGCTGGCCGCAGATCGCCCGGATCGCCCGCGGCTCGGTGATCACCGCCCGGCAGAACGACTACGTGCAGGCCGCCCGGGCGCTGGGCGCCGGCAACTCCCGGCTGCTGCTGCGGCACATCACGCCCAACGCGGTCGCCCCCGTCATCGTCGTCGGCACCATCGCGCTGGGCACGTACATCTCGCTGGAAGCGACCTTGTCCTACCTCGGCGTCGGCCTGCGCCCGCCCACCGTCTCCTGGGGCATCGACATCTCCGACGCGTCCACCCAGATCCGCAACGCCCCCCACATGCTGCTGTGGCCCGCGGGCGCGCTGAGCATCACCGTGCTGGCGTTCATCATGCTCGGCGACGCGGTCCGCGACGCCCTCGACCCCAAGCTGCGCTGAGGAGCCCGCGATGGCCACGAGCCAGGACACCACGCCGGAGACCGGACCGGGCGGGGCCGGCCCGCTGCTGGACGTGCGGGACCTGCACGTCGAGTTCCGGACCCGGGAGGGGGTGGCCCGCGCCGTCAACGGCGTGTCCTACTCGGTGGACGCGGGCGAGACCCTCGCGGTGCTCGGCGAGTCCGGCTCGGGCAAGTCGGTGACCGCACAGGCCGTGATGGGCATTCTCGACTCGCCCCCCGGCTTCGTCACCGGCGGCCAGGTGATCTTCCAGGGCCGGGACCTGCTCACCCTCGGCAACGAGCAGCGGCGCAAGGTCCGCGGCGACCGGATGGCGATGATCTTCCAGGACGCGCTGTCCTCGCTCAACCCGGTGCTGTCGGTCGGCGACCAGCTCGGCGAGATGTACCGGGTGCACCGCGGCATGTCCCGCAAGGACGCCAAGGCCAAGGCGATCGAGCTGATGGACCGGGTGCGCATCCCCGCCGCCCGCGAGCGGGTCCGGCAGTACCCGCACCAGTTCTCCGGCGGCATGCGGCAGCGGGTGATGATCGCGATGGCGATCTCGCTGGAGCCCGAGGTGATCATCGCCGACGAGCCGACCACCGCGCTGGATGTGACCGTGCAGGCCCAGGTGATGGAGCTGCTCGCCGACCTGCAGCGCGAGTTCACCATGGGCCTGATCCTGATCACCCACGACCTGGGCGTGGTCGCCGATGTCGCCGACAAGATCGCGGTGATGTACGCCGGCCGGATCGTGGAGACCTCCCCGGTGCACGACATCTACCGCGCGCCGGCCCACCCGTACACCAAGGGCCTGCTCCAGTCGATCCCGCGGCTGGACCAGAAGGGCAGCGAGCTGTACGCGATCAAGGGCCTGCCGCCCAACCTGCTGCACATCCCGCCCGGTTGCGCCTTCCACCCGCGCTGCCCGATCGCCCGGCCGGTGTGCCGCACCGACATCCCCCCGCTGTACGTGGTGGACGACAAGCGGGCCAGCGCCTGCCACTTCTGGAGGGAGACCATCGGTGACGAGCGTGCCGCAGCCGACCGCGCCTGAACCGGCCGTGCCGCTGCCCGGCGGGCGGGAGCCGATCCTCCAGGTCCGCGACCTGGTCAAGCACTTCCCGCTGACCCGGGGCATCGTGTTCAGGAAGCAGATCGGCGCGGTGAAAGCCGTCGACGGGGTGTCCTTCGACCTGTTCCCGGGCGAGACGCTGGGCATCGTCGGCGAGTCCGGCTGCGGCAAGTCCACCGTGGCCCGGCTGCTGATGAATCTGGAGGTGCCCACCGGCGGGCAGGTGCTGTACAAGGGCGAGGACATCACCAAGCTGCACGGGCGGGCGCTCAAAGCGGTCCGGCGCAACATCCAGATGGTCTTCCAGGACCCGTACACCTCGCTCAACCCGCGGATGACGGTCGGCGACATCATCGGGGAGCCGTTCGACATCCACCCCGAGGTGGCGCCCAAGGGCGACCGCCGCAAGCGGGTACGGGACCTGCTGGACGTGGTCGGGCTCAACCCGGAGTACATCAACCGCTACCCGCACCAGTTCTCCGGCGGCCAGCGCCAGCGCATCGGCATCGCCCGCGGCCTCGCGCTGCGGCCCGAGGTGATCGTCGCCGACGAGCCGGTGTCCGCGCTGGACGTGTCCGTGCAGGCCCAGGTGATCAACCTGATGGAGCGGCTCCAGGACGAGTTCGACCTGTCCTACATGTTCATCGCGCACGACCTGTCCATCGTGCGGCACATCTCCGACCGGGTCGGCGTGATGTACCTGGGCAAGATCGTGGAGATCAGCGACGACGAGGCGATCTACGAGCACCCGACCCACCCCTACACCCAGGCACTGCTGTCCGCGGTGCCGGTGCCGAACCCCGACAACCGCGAGCACCGGGAGCGGATCATCCTGACCGGCGACGTGCCCTCACCGGCCAACCCGCCGTCCGGCTGCAACTTCCGCACCCGCTGCTTCAAGGCCCAGCAGCGCTGCACGGTGGAGGAACCGCTGCTGGCCGTCCCGGAGGTCTTCCGCGGCTCGGCGAGCCCCGCCGAGCACCTGTCGGCCTGCCACTTCGCCGCCGAGATGCCCGCTGTCGTCCCGGGGGAGTGAGCCGGCGCCGGACACGGGACAGCCCGTACCCGGGGTGGATCTGGGGTGTCCCGGGTACGGGCTGTTTCCGATCGGAGGCTGAACTGAGCCCGGGTCAAAGGGTCTTGTCAGCCGCCTCCTCGATCGCGGCGAGTGCCGGGTCGAGGACGATGTCCTCGCGCCGCGCCGTGACCGTCGGCTCCTCGGGGAAGTGGCAGGCCGTCAGGTGGCCCGCCTTGTTCCCGCTGATCTGCACCAGCGGCGGTTCCTCCGTCGCGCACTTGTCCTGCGCCTTCCAGCACCGGGTACGGAACCGGCAGCCGGACGGCGGGTTGATCGGCGACGGTACGTCGCCGGCCAGCCGGATCCGCTCGCGGCCGTCGTCGTCCGGGTCGGCCTCGGGCGCCGCGGACAGCAGGGCGTGGGTGTACGGGTGCCGCGGACGCTCGTAGATCGAGTCGCGGTCGCCGATCTCCACGATCTTGCCCAGGTACATGACCGCGATGCGCTGCGAGAAGTGCCGCACGATCGCCAGGTCGTGCGCGATGAACAGGAACGCGATGCCCAGCTCCTGCTGCACCCGCTGCAGCAGGTTGACCACCTGCGCCTGGATCGACACGTCCAGCGCCGACACCGGCTCGTCCGCCACGATCAGCTTCGGCTCCAGGGACAGCGCCCGGGCCACCCCGATGCGCTGCCGCTGGCCGCCGGAGAACTCGTGCGGGAAGCGGTTGAAGTGCTCCGGGCTCAGGCCGACGATCTCCAGCAGCTCGCGGACCCGCCGCTCCCGGCCGCCAGCCGGGTTGACGTTGTTGATCTCCATCGGCGCGGAGATGATGCTGCCGACCGTCTGCCGCGGGTTCAGCGAGGCGTACGGGTCCTGGAAGATCATCTGGATCTCGGACCTGATCGGCGCCAGCTCGCGGCGGCTGGAGTGCGTGATGTCCTGGCCGCCGTACCGCACCCGGCCGGCGGTCGGCTCCAGCAGCCGGGTGACCAGCCGTCCGGTGGTCGACTTGCCGCAGCCGGACTCGCCGACCATGCCCAGCGCCTCGCCGGCGTCGATGCTGAAATCGACGCCGTCCACCGCCCGGACATCGCCGACGTGGCGCTTGAAGATGAAGCCGCCGTTGATCGGGAAGTACTTCTGCAAGCCGCTGACCTCGAGCAGCGGCTCGCCGGCGGCGGGAGCCGGCGCCGGGACCTGGTCCAGGGTCTGTTCACTCATTGCTGTTCCCTCGACTCGTGGTCAGCGCAGCCGCGGCTGGATCTGATCGTGGAAGATACTGTGCTTCTGGTCCGGCGTGAGGTGGCAGGCCGCCCCCCGCCCGATCGGCAGAACCGGCCGCTCGCTGCTGCACCGGTCGCCGGGCACCTGGTCGGTGAAGGCGCACCGGGTGTGGAACGGGCAGCCCGACGGCGGGTTCAGCAGGCTGGGCGGCGAGCCCGGGATCGGCACCAGCGGCACGTCGACATCGGCGGACAGCCGCGGGATGGAGCTCAGCAGACCCCACGCGTAGGGGTGCTGGGGCGTCTTGAGGATGTCCCGGACGGTGCCGCGCTCCACGGCCCGGCCGGCGTACATCACCACCACGTCGTCCGCGGTGTTGGCGATCACGCCCAGGTCGTGGGTGATCAGGATGATCGCGGTGCCGGTCTCCTGCTGGAGGTCCTTGAGCAGGTCCAGGATCTGGGCCTGCACGGTCACGTCCAGCGCGGTGGTCGGCTCGTCGGCGATCACCAGGTCCGGGTCGCAGACCAGCGCCATCGCGATCATCGCGCGCTGCCGCATACCGCCGGAGAACTGGTGCGGGTAGTCGTCCACCCGGGTCTGCGGCTGGGGGATGCCGACCTTGCCGAGCATCTCGATGGCGCGTGCCCGGGCCTCCTTCCGGGAGGCGCCGGTGTGCTTCATATAGGGCTCGGATATCTGGCGGCCGACCGTGTAGTACGGCGAGAGGGCGGTCAGCGAGTCCTGGAAGACCATCGCCATCTTCTTGCCGCGCAGCTTCTCCAGCGTCCTCGGCGAGGCGCCGGTCAGCTCCTGGCCGTCCAGCAGGATCTCACCGCTGATGGTGGTGTTGCGTGGGTTGTGCAGGCCCAGGATCGCCAGGTTGGTGACCGACTTGCCGGAGCCGGACTCGCCCACGATACCGAGCGTCCTGCCCCGGTCGAGGTCGAAGGACAGCCCGTCGACGGCCTTCACGGTGCCGTCCTCCGTGGCGAACTGCACGTACAGATCGCGAACGGAGAGGAAGTGCTCGGATCCCTGAGGCGTGGGCTCGGCCTCGGGCTTCGTCAGAGTGGTCACGGGCGGGTTCTCCTACCGGGGTGGTGCGCTGGTCGCGGCGAGGGGTCGGGCCGCGCTCAGGCGAGCCGGATCCGCGGGTCGATAAGGGCGTAGCAGGCGTCGACGGCGACGTTGACGATCACGATGGCGCTCGCGCTGATGAGCATGACGGCCATCTCCAACGGCAGGTCCAGCTGGGTGACCGCGGTGACGGCCAAGGTTCCCAGGCCGTGCAGGCCGAAGGTGTACTCGGTGATGATCGCGCCGCCGAGGACACTGCCGAGGTCGATACCGAAGATGGTGATGATGGAGGCGGCGGCGCCGCGCAGCGCGTACCGGTAGAACACGTACTTCGACGACATGCCCTTGGCGCGTGCGGTGCGGATGTGGTCCTCGGAGAGCTGCTCGACCATGAGGGACCGGGTCTGACGGCTGTAGTTGGACCAGAAGATGACCGACATGACCAGGCAGGGCAGGATCAGGCCGTTGAACGAACCGCCGGGGTCCGAACTCCAGGTCGGGTCGCTTCCGTGGTCGAACCAGCCGAGGTTGTCGGCGAACAGCGCGATCGCCAGCGGGCCGATGAAGTAGATCTGGACCGAGTTGCCGATCAGCGACACGGAGCTGGCGATGCGGTCGAAGGTCTTGCCCTGCTGCCAGGCGGACAGCATGCCCAGGCCGACGCCGATGATCAGGAAGGCGGCGGAGCCGCCGACGGCCAGCGACAGCGTGGTGGGGTACCGGTCCTGGATGGTGGGCCAGATCGGCGCGTTGTTGGCGAAGGAGAAGCCGAAGCAGGGGGCCGGGCAGTTCTGCCCGTCGGTCATGGTGCGGCCGGTGAAGATGCCGCGCATGTAGTCCCAGTACTGCTGGTAGACCGGCAGGTCCAGGCCCATCCGGTGATGGATCTGGGCGACCAGCTCCTTGTTGGAGCAGTTCTTGCCGCAGGCGAGTTGAGCCGGGTCCGACGGCAGCACGAAGAACAGCAGATACGTGATGAAACTGATGGCCAGGATGATCACGATCGCGCCGAGGACGCGTCGTGTGAGGAAACGGAGCATCGGTGAGGCTCTTCCGTGGGGGCCGGGCGGCGGCTGCGCGGTCAGATCCCGGGGCGGCCGGCCCCGGCTGGTGAGCCGGGGCCGGCCGCCCGTCGCGGGCTACTGCTTGACGAACACGGTGCTGGCGTTGATGGTGCCGATCACCGAGTTGAAGGTGACGCCGCCGAGGCCGGACCCGTAGATGTTGAAGAACTTGTCGTACAGGAACGGCACCTGGGCGGTGTCGTGGCTCAGCGAGTACTCCGACAGGGCCTCCCAGTCCGCGGACTGCTTGGTGAGGTCGGTCTCGGCCTTGATGCGGTCGATCTCGGTGTTGATGTGGTCGTCGTTCAGGAACGAGTAGTTGTTCGTTCCGTCAGCGAGGTTGCGACCGTCCATGGTCGGCGGGATGACCGTCGAGCCGTTCGGCCAGTCGGCGCCCCAGCCGGTGCGGTAGATGTCGTACTGGTTGTTCACCTTGCCGACGACCGTGTAGTACGAGGTGGGGTCGATCGCCTTGCGGACGACCTGGAAGCCCGCCTTCTCCAGCGCGTTCGCGACGGTCAGCGAGACGTTCTGCCACTTCGGCACGTTGGCGTACGGGAAGACCAGCTTCGGGTGCGGCTGACCGGCCTCCTTCAGCAGCTCCTTGGCCTTGGCTATGTCACCGGTGGGCTGGGTGAGCTTGTTGAACGGGTCGTACTTCTTCCAGCCGGCGATGGTCGGGCTGAGCAGCGTGGTGCCGAGGTCGCCCTGGGCCGCGCCACCGAAGGCCTGCTGCACCTGCGACATCGGGAACGCGTAGGCGATCGCCTGGCGCACCTTCGGGTCGGTGATGCGCTTGGTGTTGATGTCGAGCGTCTCGACGTACGGCTGGTACTGGTTCACCGTGCGCGACTTGTACTGCGCGTCGCTGATCAGGGTGGACATCTGCGACGGGTCGGCCGAGCCGGACAGGTTCAGCGCGTCCTTGTCGGTGCCGGCGCCCGCCATCAGGCGCTGGGTCAGACCGGGGTCGGCGATGCCCAGCTGGAAGTTCCAGGAGTCCGGGTACGCGTTGCGGATCGGGTCGGTCTTCGGGTCCCAGTTGGGGTTGCGCTTGAAGACCAGGGACTTGCCCGACTTGTACGAGGAGATCTCGTACGGGCCGGTGGACACCGGGTGGTTGTTGTACGCGGCCTTGTCGTCCTTGGACTTTTCAACCGGGGACGTCACCGGCATCGCCATCGCGTACGGGGCGTCGGCGTGCGGGTCCTTGAAGTTGAAGACGATGGTCTTGTCGTCCGGGGTACCCAGGATGCTGTCCGGAATTTCCTTGCCGGTGTACGGGCCCGTGTAGTCCTTGCGGTAGTCGGGGCCGTACAGCCAGCTCTGGATGTACTGCGGGCCCTGGGTCTCGAAGTCCGCGTAGAGCCGCTCGATGCTGTACTTGATGTCCTTGGACGTGATCGGCGTGCCGTCCTGGAACTTCAGCCCCGCCTTCAGGGTGTACGTCCAGGTCTTGCCGCCGTTCGACTGCTTGCCGGTGTCCGTGGCGAGGTCGCCGACCAGGATCGTCTTGCCCGTGGTCGGGTCGATCTTGTAGCCGGTGAGCGTACGCGCGTAGAGGTTCGAGACGGACAGCTGGTCACTGACGTACTGCTGGGCCGGGTCGAGGTAGTCGAAGCCGGCCTGGTCCAGGGACTGGACGGTGCCGCCCTTGACCGCGCCGGGGACCGCCGGAGCCGGGCCGGTGGAGTCGGCCGCCGTGCCCAGTCCGTAGTTCGGGACCGGGGCCTGGGAAGGAGCCGCGCTCCCGCCCTTGCTGCCCGTGTCGCCACCGCCGCCGCTGCTGCACGCCGCGGTCAGCGTCAGCGCGCCGGCCGCCAGAATGGCGCCCGTCAAGCGAGCTCTGCTGTTTCTCATGAATTCCTGCCTGTCAGTGACTTGACTGCCATCGATGCCGAGGTCCGCGCCCGCAGGAGATCGGGCCGGTTCCGACGACCTGAACAACGTGATTCCGCTAGCGCACTAGCGGAGGGTCTTGGGGTCGAGAGCGTCCCGGACCGAGTCCCCGAGCAGGTTGAAGGCGACCACGAAGATCACCATCGCGATGCCCGGGAAGAACATGAAGGTGATGTCGCTCTTGTAGAACGTTGCGCCGGTCTGGAACATCAGGCCCCAGTCCGGGGTCGGCGGGAGGATACCGACACCGAGGAAGGACAGGCCCGCCTCGGCGGTCACGAACACCGGCAGCATCAAGGTGGACTGCACCAGGATGGTGCTCCAGATGTTCGGCAGCAGCTCCTTGCTGATGATCCGCCACGAGGACGCGCCGCTGATCCGGGCCGCCTCCACGAACTCGCGCTCGCGCAGGCTCAGAACCTGGGCTCGTACCAGGCGGCCGAGGCTCATCCAGCCGAGCAGGAACTGCAGGCTGATGAGGACCAGCGGGCGGACCCACCAGCCCTCCGCGTTGCCCGGGTTCACGAACAGCGAGATGGCCACCGGCGAGAAGGCGATGAAGAACAGCTGGTACGGGAAGGACAGCATGAAGTCGGAGAACCGGCCCATGAAGTAGTCGGTCTTCCCGCCGATGTAGCCCTGGGCGAGGCCGAAGAGGACACCGACGGCAACCGCGAGCACGGTGACCGCGAGCGCGATCAGCAGCGACGTACGGATGCCGTAGATCAGCAGCATGAACACATCGCGTCCCAGCTGCGGTTCGATGCCGAACCAGTGCTGGCCGCTGATGCCGCCGTTGGGCGCGATGGGCAGACCGTAGCTGTTGAGCAGGCCGTCGTCCTGACCGTACAGGTCATAGGCGTTCTTGCCGTACAGCTTGGAGATCAGCGGCGCCGCGAGGGCGACAACGAGGAAGAACGCGACGACGAACGCACAGACGATGCCCGTCTTGTCGCGTTTGAAGCGTATCCACGCCAGTTGTCGTGGCGTACGTCCGGCGAGCTCGGGGGTGCCCTTTCCGCCGGGAGCGCCGGACATGCCCTCCGGTTCGAGGGTGAGGCTGTCGCCGTCAGCGGCAGCCTGGCTTGGACTCGTCATTGGTTAGATCCCCCGGGACCGAGAGCGTGCGATACGACGCCTGATGTGCGTCGTGGGTTGAGCGGACTTTCGCAATGGAATGAACGTCCAGTCAAGGGGGGAAGGTGGGAAGAAAGCTTGCTGTTTGGCATCTTGAGCGAAGATTTTGCAGATCGTCCTCAAGATGTGCTTGACAAGGTCACAAAACATCGGGCTATTGGGATATTTTGGGACGAGCCGCGTTAACATGCAGGCAACTTAGCCGTCGCAGCTCCGATATACGGACGTAGCAGTCTGAACAACGTACGGCCGTGCGGGTGCCGTAGGCCGACCGGGGCGCGACATGCTGCCCCGGTCGGCCGCCGCGCGCACCCCTCAGCCGCGCCCGGCGGTCGATGACCGGACACGGGTGGCTGCGCAGGGGGGAGCGGACCTGACGTGCGGCGGTCCGGCGGCGCCGGTGGAGTTGACGGTCCGGCGGCAGCGCGGCTTGATGTTGCCGCCGCAACTGCCGACCGTGTCCGCTCAGCGAACACCCAGCCGAAGGCCGGCAAACGCTCAGCGAGAACGGTCAGCGAGAACGCTCCGTGAGAACGCTCAGCGAGAAGACAGCGAGCGCCTCAGGAAATCGACCTGGAGCAGCAGAAGATTCTCCGCGACCTGCTCCTGCGAGGCCATGTGCGTCACCCCGGACAGCGGCAGCACCTCGTGCGGACGGCCCGCGGTCAGCAGCGCGCCGGACAGCCGGAGACTGTGCGCCACCAGGACGTTGTCATCGGCGAGGCCATGGATGATCATCATCGGGCGGGCCGGCGAGGCGAGATCGGTGATGCCGTCGTCGGTCAGCACCGAGTTCGCCGCGTAGACCTCGGGCCGCTCGTCCGGGTGGCCCAGATACCGCTCCATGTAGTGCGTGTCGTACATCCGCAGATCGGTGACCGGCGCTCCGACCACGGCCGCGTGGAAGACGTCCGGCCGGCGGAGCGCCGCCAGCGCGGCCAGATAGCCGCCGTACGACCAGCCGCGGATGGCCACCCGGGTCAGATCCAGCGGATACGGGCCGGCCAGCGCGTGCAGCGCGTCGATCTGGTCCGCCACCGACACCCCGGCGAAGTCGCCGGCGATGGACTTCTCCCAGCCGGGGGAGCGGCCCGGGGTGCCGCGGCCGTCCGCCACGATCACCGCGAAGCCCTGGTCGGCCCACCACTGCGATTCCACGTGCGCGTTGTGCGCCGCCAGGACCCGCTGACCGTGCGGACCGCCGTACGGGTCGAGCAGCACCGGCAGCGGGCCGTCGCCCTCGGCGTAGCCGGTGGGCAGCAGGACCGCGGTCGGGATCCGCCGCGCGCCGGCCTCCAGCAGCCGGGGCCGCGCGGTGATCGACGGAGCCTGCGTATACGACGCCACCTCGGCGATCACCCGGCCGCCGCGCAGCACCGCCGTGCGGGGGCCCGGCCGGTCCGGGGCGGAGGAGGTCAGCACCGTCAGCCCGCCGCCCCGCACGGCCGTGTGGACTCCCGGCTGCTCACTGACCCGCACCGCGCCGGCCGCGCCCACCTGGTAGACGTGCACCTGGCCGATCTCCGGATCGGCCGCCCGCTCGCCGGCCGCCGCGGTCACCAGGACGTCCGGGCCGTCCTGCGCCGTACCGCCCGCGTCCAGCACCGCCCGCAGCTGCAACGCGCCGTCGGTCAGGGTCTTCGCGCCCACCTTCAGGACCCGGGCGTCCGCCTCGTCGGTGATCCGGACCAGCTCGCCGGACACGATCCGGGTCGGTGATCCGGGGAAAAGATCCAGCCAAATCTGATCTTCCTCGATCAGCTCGACCGTCGTCGCGCCGGTGGCCGGATCCACCGTCAGGCAGCGCTGTTCGCGCTGGTCCCTGCTCTGCACCAGCAGCAACGGCGCGGCGCCCGCCGACCAGTGAACGGCCGCCAGATACGGATAGCGCCCGCGGTCCCACACCACCTCGCGCCGGGAGCCGTCCAGCCCGAACAGGGCCAGCGACACCTCGGCGTTGGCGGTGCCCGCCGCCGGATAGCGCACCGGGACCGGGGCCCGGTCCGGATGCGCCGGCTCGGAGATCCACCAGCGCTGCACCGGCGACTCGTCCACCCGGGCCGCCAGCAGCGCCGCGCTGTCCGGGGACCACCAAAAACCGCGGCTGCGGCCCATCTCCTCGGCCGCGACGAACTCCGCGACCCCCCAGCTCACGTGCTCCTCGTCCGGCTCCGCCAGCGCCCGGTCGTCCCCGCCGGCCGCGGCCACCACCCGCAGCGCGCCCGCCGACGCGTACGCCACCCAGCGCCCGTCCGGCGACAGCCGCGGGTCCACCACCGGGCCCGGCACGGCCACTTCGCGCGGCGAAGCCGCCCCCGGGCGCAGCCCGGCGACGAACAGCCGCCCGGACAGCGCGAAGCAGGCCCACTGGGCCGCCGAGTCCACCGCGAAGCCCACCACGCCCGCCGAGCGCTCGCGGCTGCGCTCGCGCCGCGCCCGCTCGGCCGCCGACAGCCGCTCCGCACCGCCGCCCAGCAACTGCGCCGGGTCCGCCACGATCCGCTCCCCGGCGGCCCCCTCGGCGCCCTCCGGCGCGCCCGCCGCGGGCACGTCCAGCACCCACAGCAGCAGCGCCCGCTCCGTCCCGGACCGCGAGCGCAGGAACGCCACCCGCTCCCCGTCGGGCGCGATCACGAAGGACCGCGGCGCCCCGAGGGTGAATCGCTGCGTCCTGGCGGTCTGCCGCGGGAATGAGAGCTGCGTCATAGCCAGGACCCTAGAGGGTGCCTCCGACAATCGCCCCTCCATTTCGGGCGCGACCCGCCCAACGCCCCCTGACCAGCACCGCAGTGGCTCCGGCGGGGCGGCGCCACACCCCCCGGGTGGCTGGATCTGGTCATGCGCCCCCGCGTGCTTCCGTGCTCCGACTTATGCGGTGGCACGGAAAGTTATGATCCGTAGCCGTGGGTGGGTAATAAGCGAGTGGCAACTGACATGACCCTGCGTACCTGGAGGTGGCCGCTGTGGCACTCTCGATTTCGGCGGTGCTGCTGCTGCTGATCGTCGTCGTCCTGCTGATCCGCCGGTCGGGGCTCAAGGCCGGGCACGCCATCGCCTGTGTGCTGTTGGGCTTCTATCTGGCGGCCTCGTCGATCGCGCCGACCATCAGCGACTTCACCACCAACGTGGCCAACATGATCAGCGGTATCAAGTTCTGAGCGGGCGCCACCCCTACCGTCCGGACCCGGTCCGGACGGCCGCCTTCGAGAAGGGCCCGGCGGCAGCCGTAGGCTTCGGACATGACCGATCTACCCGCCAGGCGCCTGTTGCTCGTCCACGCCCACCCGGACGACGAGACGATCAACAACGGCGCCACGATGGCCAAGTACGCGGCCGAGGGCGCCCTCGTCACCCTCGTCACCTGCACACTGGGCGAGGAGGGCGAGGTGATCCCGCCGGAGCTGGCCCAGCTGGCCGCCGACCGGGACGACACCCTCGGCGAGCACCGCATCGGCGAACTGGCCTCCGCGATGGCCGAGCTGGGCGTCACCGACCACCGCTTCCTGGGCGGGGCCGGCCGCTACCGCGACTCCGGCATGATGGGCCTGGTCCAGAACGAGGAGCCCGACTGCTTCTGGCAGGCCGATCTGGACGAGGCGGCCGGCCACCTCGCCGAGGTCATCCTCGACACCCGCCCGCAGGCGCTGGTCACCTACGACAGCAACGGCGGCTACGGCCACCCCGACCACATCCAGGCCCACCGGGTCGCGCTGCGCGGCTACGAGCTCGCCGCCGACCAGGGCCACCGGGTCGCCCGGGTCTACGAGATCTGCACCCCGCGCTCGGCGGTCGAGGCCGGCTTCCGGCGGCTGGCCGAGGCCGGCAAGGACTTCCCCTTCGGCGGCGTCGCCACCGTCGACGACGTGCCCGGGGTGGTGGACGACGACCAGGTGACCGTCGCGGTCGACGGCGCCGCGTACGCCGACCGCAAGACCGCGGCGATGCGCGCGCACGCCAGCCAGATCGCGGTCGACGGACCGTTCTTCGCGCTGTCCAACGACCTCGGGCAGCCGTACTTCTCCACCGAGTACTACCGCCAGGTGCGCGGCGACGCGCTTTCGTCCGGCGCGGCAGGCGGTGCCGGCCGCCGCGACGGCTCGCCGTCGTCCGCGGGCTGGGGCGACGACCTCTTCGACCCGCCGTCCGGCGGCGCCGCGTGATGGGCCGGCCGGCCCGGCTCGCCGCGTACGCCGGCCTCGGGGTGCTCGGGGTGTGCGTCGCCGTGGCCGGCGCCCTCGTGCAGGGCGGCTGGTTCCCCGGCGGGCTGCTGCTGGGCCTGGTCGGGTGCGCGGCGCTGTTCTACGGCGGGGTGAAGGCCACCGGGACCCGGCTCGGCGCGGTCGTGCCGGGCGGGGTGTGGCTGGTGGTCGTGATCGCGCTCAGCACGTCCCGCCCGGAAGGTGACTTCCTGTTCGCGGCCGGCGTCGGACCGTACATTTACCTGCTCGGCGGCGCCATGGTGGCGGTGATCTGCGCCACCGTGCCCCAACTGCCCCCATCAGGACCGAATACCGCCTGACTTGGCGAGCGGGGGCCGGCTCGTGATTGGGTGAAGGCGAGCGTTCCCGCCGGACCAGGGATGCCGCCGCGCGCAGGTCGGTATGGTGGTGCGCGCCGGCGAGCCGCCCGCGGAGAGCCCTGACGGGTGGCGTAGCTAACCGGGAGAGCCTGCTTTGAGCCGTGACAATGACAGTTCGTCCTCCGGATCCCAGGGACGCGGTGGACCCGCGTACCCGTCGGGGACCCCGCCGTACGGCACGCGCCCGTTTCCGTCGCTGCACCCGCAGGAGCGGACACGTCCCGCGAACGCCCCGGCGCCCGGAGCCGCTCCCGAGCCCTCCGAGCAGCCGGCCGAGCCGGCGGCGGACGAGCCCAGGACCGAGACCACGCTGACCACCCGGATCCGGATCAACATCCCCGGTTCCCGGCCCATCCCGCCCGTCGTGGTCCGCACCACGGTGGACGAGAACGCCGCGGCCGCCTCGTCCGCCGCCGAGGCGGCGGAGCAGGAAGCCGCCGCCTCCGCCGCGGCGGCCGCCTCGTCCGCCGCGGAGCCCGAGCCCGAGAAGACCTCCGACTGGTTCGCGCCGCGCAAGCCGGTCGCCGCGCCGCCGCCCGGATCGGACGCCCCGGCGGG
>NZ_FMCH01000608.1 GCF_900091855.1 Streptomyces sp. DvalAA-14 | reverse complement strand
ATCGGGCGGCCGTGCAGGAAACGGAGCCCGCGCATGGATCTGCTGACCGCGCTGCGCACCCACCGGCTCGTCGCGATCGTCCGCGGCGCCGACCCCGATGCCGCCTACCGCTCGGTGCTGGCCCTCGTCGAGGAGGGCGTCGCGCTGGTCGAGGTGTCGCTCAGCGGCGCCGGCGCGCTGGACGTCATAGCCCGGGCCCGCGCCGCGCTGGGGCCGGCCGCGCCGCTCGGGGCCGGCACCGTGCTCACCGCCGACCAGGCCCGGGCCGCGTCCGCGGCCGGCGCGGACTTCGTGGTCACCCCGGCCCTCGGCGAAGGGGTGACCACCGCCCGCTCGTTGGGGCTGCCGGTGCTGGCCGGCGTGATGACGCCGACCGATGTGCTGGCCGCCGTGCGGATGGGCGCCGAGGCGCTGAAGATCTTCCCCGCGGCGCAGGCCGGCGGCCCCGGCTATCTGCGGGCCCTGCGCGGCCCCTTTCCCGACCTGCCCTTCGTGCCGGTCGGCGGGGTGGACGCCACTGCGGCCCGCGCCTATCTGGGCCGCGGGGGCCACCGCCGTCGGCGTCGGTTCGCCGCTGGTCGGGGACGCGGCCGACGGCGGCAGCCTGGAGGCGCTGCGGAAACGGGCCCGCGCCTTCCGCGCGGCCGTCGCGGAGTCCGCCACCGGGCCGGATCCCCGGTGAGCGTGTTCGGCCGGGGACCGGTCGTCTGCATCGGCGAGACCATGGCGGCGCTCGTGCCCGAGCCGGTCGGACCGCTCGCCGCGGCGGCGGAGCTGCGGATCGCGGTGGCCGGCGCCGAGTCCAATGTGGCGATGTACCTCGCCGATCACGCGGTGCCGGTCCGCTGGGTGTCGGCAGTGGGCGATGACCCGTTCGGGGAGCGGGTGCGGGCCGAGGTGTCCGCGCGGGGCGTGGACGTGGCCGGGGTGCGCACCGATCCGTCCCGGCCGACCGGACTGCTCGTCAAGGACCCCGGGGCCGGCGGGTCGGCGGGGACCCGGGTGCACTACTACCGGCGGGGCTCGGCCGCCGCCGCCCTCGGGCCCGCACTGCTGGCGGACCCGGCCGTGCGCGACGCGGGGCTGCTGCACCTGACCGGCATCACCGCCGCCCTGTCGCCTTCCTGCCGCCGGCTGCTGGCGGAGTCGCTGGACGGCCCGCATCCGGTCAGCTTCGACGTCAACCACCGCCCCGCGCTGTGGACCGAGGGCGGCGCCCCCGGTGTGCTGCGCGACCTGGCGGACCGGGCCGACCTGGTCTTCACCGGGCTGGACGAGGCCCAGGCGCTGTGGGGCGGGCGGATCACCGGCCCGGCCGACGTGCGGGCCCTGCTGCCCGGCCCGCGGCTGCTCGTGGTGAAGGACGGCGCCCGCGCCGCCACCGCGTTCGACGGCGCGACCGTGTGCACGGTGCCGGCCCTGCGGACCGAGGTCGTCGAACCGGTCGGGGCCGGCGACGCGTTCGCGGCCGGCTTCCTGGCC
>NZ_FMCH01000284.1 GCF_900091855.1 Streptomyces sp. DvalAA-14 | reverse complement strand
CACGGTGGACGGCGACTTCGGCGCGAACACCCTGGCCGCGGTCAGGAGCTACCAGAGCTCGCACGGCCTGGCCGTCGACGGCATCGTCGGGCCCAACACCAAGGCCTCGCTGAGCAGCGCCTCCACCTCGGTACCCGCCCCGATCTCGCTGACCTCCTCGGCCTGCCCGACGGACATCAAGCAGGGCGAGGACGACGGCTGCGTCACCGAACTCCAGGAGCTGCTCAACGCGGGCGGCGCCGGCTTGTCGGTGGACGGTGACTTCGGCCCGGCGACGCTCGACGCGGTCGAGTCCTTCCAGGGCCGGCACGGCCTGACGGTGGACGGCATCGTCGGCCCGGACACCAAGGCGGCACTGACCGGGGGCGGCGGCGGCTCGACCCCGCCGCCCCCGCCGAGCGGCGACACCCTGACCAAGGTGGTCGCCTACGCGCACGACATCGAGAACGGCGACGCCGAGTCCGGCTGGGGCGGCGGCCGCATCCAGTACGTCTGGGGCGGGGGCCACAAGGGCAGCCCGGGTCCGTCGACCGGCACATGCGTCGGCGACCCCCAGTCGCTCAGCTGCACCAACCCCGCCGCCGTCGGCCTCGACTGCTCCGGGTTCGCCCGCTGGGTGTACTCGCTCGCCTACGGCCACGACGTCCTCGGCTCTGGGCCCACCGGTGTCCAGATCCACGAGATGTCCCGGGTCTCCTCGCCCGTTCCCGGCGACCTGGTCTTCTTCGGGGCCAGCTCCTCGGACACCGACCACGTGGGCATCTACATCGGCAATGACGAGATGATCAACTCCTACGACACCGGAACCGTCGTCCAGACCAACCACATCGCCGACGGGGGCCACCTCATCGGCTACTACCAGTACTGACCGTCCTGCCGACTCCACGGGGGAGCCGGCACGCCGCCCTCCCGCTGCTCCGGCCGCGGGAGGGCAGGCGCGTCGGGCGCGTGCGGCGGGCGAGTGCGGGCGGGCGAGTGCGGCGGCCTTCTTGACAGCCGAGATTGGTCTGTACCATTTTTGTCGTGGTCAGGTCATCAGTGCGCCGCCACGGAAGGTCGTCGACCGATGACGGCTCGCTCGTGCGGCAACCCCCCACGTGCGCGCCACGGTTGAGGGCGCCGAACCCCTTGGAGAGGCCCCCATGGCCGCATCCCCACCGCACGGCCGCCGCACCCCGCACCGAGCGGCAGTCCTCCTGCTCACCGCCGCGCTCGGCGCCGCCGGTCTCGTCGCCCTCGGCGGCGGGGCGAGCGCGGCCGGCGTCGACCTCGTCGTCAACGGCGGGTTCGAATCCGGGACCCTCTCCGGCTGGACCTGCGATCCGGGCACCGGGAGCGTCATCACCTCACCGGTCCACAGCGGAACGCACGCGCTCGCCGGCGCGGCCACCGTCTCCGACACGGCGCAGTGCACCCAGACCGTCGCCGTCCAGCCGAACGCCACCTACACGTTGTCGGCCTTCGTCCAGGGGGCGTACGTCTACCTCGGGGCCACCGGTTACACCTCCACCTGGACTCCGTCGGCGACGACGTACCAGCAGCTCAGCACGTCCTTCACCACCGGCGCCTCGACCAGTTCGGTGACGCTCTACCTGCACGGCTGGTACGGGCTGGGCACCTATCACGCCGACGACGTGACGCTCACCGGCCCGGGCGCCAGCACCCCCACCACCGCGCCCCCGACCACCCCGCCGCCGACGACTGCGCCCCCCACCACCGCGCCGCCCACGAGTCCGCCGCCCGGCGGCACGCCGGCCTGGCATCCCCCGTACCTCTCGGTCGGGACCGTCTACACCCCCGGCAGCACGGTCGACGCCTTCCTCACCACCCTCAAGACCCATGGCAGTCTGCCGAACTACGGCTACGAGTACCTCGTCGGCAACGACTTCCCGAACTGGGGCGCCACCACCACGACGATGGTCACGCACTCCGAGCAGTTCGGCATGACCCCCGTGCTGGTCGACTACGGGATGAACGGCAACATCGACGGAACGGGCGTCGACTTCACCAACATGCAGAACACGAGCTGGGTGACGACGTACTTCCAGTCCCTGGAAAAGGCGGCGCAGGCGGCGAACGCCGCGGCCCCCGGCAAGCCGGTCGGCTGGGTCATCGAGCCCGACATGCTCGGTTACCTCGAGCAGAACTACGCCGCGACCTACGGCAACGACGCCTCCAGGATGCCGGCCGCGACCAGCGCCGCGTACGCCTCGGGCGCGCTGGCGAGCGGTACCGACCCGGCCTTCGGCAACAACCTCAAGGGCCTGGTCGAGGCGATCAACTACACCGTCAAGAAGTACGACCCGACGGCCTTCGTCGGGTGGCAGCTCAACACCTGGGCGGTGCGCGACGCGCTCAAGGACACCGACACGCAGGGCTGGACGGCCGGCCGCCAGTCGATCGCGAACGTCGCCACGCAGGTGGCGGACTTCGCCCGCACCGCGGACATCGGCTACCGCGCCGACTTCGCGGCTTTCGACCAGTGGGGCCAGGACTTCGGCGTGCTGCGCGACCCGAACCCGGCGGGCGACATCCGCTACCTGAACGCGGCGCACTGGAGCAACTACCTGCTCTACGTCCGGACGATCCGCCAGTCCCTCGGCCTGCCCGCGGTGCTGTGGCAGATCGCGGCCGGCCACCTGAACTCGACGCAGACCGCGAGCCCGGCCTACTGGAACGCCTCGGGCCGGTTCCCCGACCTCGACAACGTCACCGCCGAGCAGAACGAGGACTCGGCCGCGACCTTCTTCTACGGCGACTCCTTCACCTCCAGCGGCAACAACCTGGCGTTCTACGGCAGCAATCCCGGCGCGGACCCGAACGTCAAGGTCAGCGGCTCCACCGTCACCTGGGGTTCGCACATGCCGGACGCGGCGGCGGCCGGTGTCGTGGCGATCTTGTTCGGCGCCGGAACGGGCACCGGTACCTACGGGGTGCCGGAGATGGTCGGCAGCAATCAAGTGCATCCGAGCGACTTCGACTACTGGGTGACGCGGACCCAGTCCTATCTGGCCGCCCCCACCGAGCTGCCCTGACGGCAGGCGGCCGCGTCAGCCGCGCCCGCCAAAAGAAACGAACATTCCTTCTTGACAGAAGATCCCAACGAGGGGAAAGGTGGGCGGAGAAAAAGGAACGTTCCTTCGCTGACATGGAGGGCCATGCCGCCCGCCCGATATCCCGCCCCGCTGGTGCTGGTCCTGCTGATCGTGATGGCCGCGCTGTGGCTGTCCGGGTGAGCCCCGGCGCGCGCCGCCGGCACGGTCCGCGGCATCCGGTCACCCGGGCCGGCCGGGGCGGCCGGCGGTCGCAGCCCGAGGAGGTGCCCGATGCCGACCGCCGCGGATGAACCCGGGGACGTGCTCAGCGATGCCGGCGGCACCCCGCTGGCGGTGAGCCTGCGCAGCGTCCACGCCCTGGACCCGGGACTCGTCGGCAACGGGACCTGCCTGCTCGCCGCTGCCGGGCGACTCGGACTGCCCGTCGCCGACGGCGTCGCCGTCACGACGGCGGGCGTCGCCAACGACGATCGCCTGGACGCGCTCCGGCACGCGTGGCGCCGCACCCGCGGGCCCGTGCACGTCCTGCTCTCGGACCGCGGGCCCCGCAGCGGACTGGGCGTGGGCCCGTCCCGGTGCGATGCCTCCACCTGGTCCGGGCTGCTCGACGGCCTCCACGACCTGCTGGCCTACGACCAACTGGAGAACCCCGGCCACGCGGAGGGTCCGTGGGCCATCCTGGTGCTGAAAGTACCCGCCGACGGGCGCTGCGCCATCGTGGAGTCCGACCACCGGGGCCGGATCAGGCTGTGGGCCGCCGATGGGCGCCGGACGCTCAACTGGCCCGCCCGCGTGCGCCTGCGCGCCCTGGCGCGGCAGACGCGCGAGCGGATCGGGCGCCCGATCAGCCTGGAGGCCATGCGCACCGAGGACGGCGACTGGGTGATCACCGACCTGCGCCACCGGGTCTCCCGGATCGCCCGGAGCCGCCCGGCGGGGTGATGCCCCAACGGCGGGAAGCGCGGGCCGGTCAGCGGGTCAGCGGGCGAGGTCGCCGCGAAACCGACCGACACCGACCCGGCCCGCCTGACCGGCCCGGTGGACGAGTCGAAGGCCGTCGTCGACCAGCCGGTCCCGGGAATCGGCGTGCGGGGCGACGGGCCACCGGTCATCTGCGCGTACGCCTGACGCCGCGCGTACCGGCCGCCGACAGGGCCGGCGGCGGGGCCGCGCCGGTACGCGGTTCAGCCGGTGTCCCCGTCGCGGTGGGCGTCCCGGGGCGGACGCCCAGCGCGCGGGCGGCGCGGTAGGCGCGGTGGCCGCGCCGCCGCCTCGGCGTCCGTGGCCCCCGCGCGACCGAGTGTGCGGTCGAAGGCGGTCAGCAGGAGGTAGAGCAGACCGGCGCCGAGCATCACCCAGGCGAGCCGGTGCATGCCGCCGGTGTCGGCGCGCTGCCCGAAGGACGCGCCGGTCGCGGAGGAGGCGATCATCGAGCCGATATAGGCGAAGGTGCGCAGCAGCCCGGCCGAGGAGGCGGTGCGCTCCGGATCGGCCTGGAAGTAGACGGAGTTCTGCAGGGCCAGGCTGTTCAGCCCCTGCGGGACACCGAAGATCAGGGCGACCAGGAGCAGCATCCACAGCGGGCTGTTCCCGGTGAGCGTCAGCATCACCAGGCAGGCGACGATCTGTCCGGCCCCGCCGAGCAGCAGCTTGCCGCGCACGCTCCAGCGCCGCCCGGAGACGATCGAGACCCCGATCGCCAGCAGGAACATGGGGATCTGCACCAGCCCGGCGCGGAAGGGGGTGAGCCCGTAGCCCTCCTCGGTCCACTGGCTGAAGCCGTAGAGGAAGGCGTAGGAGACGATGTACGCGACGAGCGCGCGTCCGTAGGTGGCCAGCAGTGGTGTGTTGCCGCCGAGCACCCGCAGGTCGATGAAGGGGGTGGCGGCCCGCAGCTCGCGGGCGGCGAACACGGCTCCCACGGCGGCAGCCACCACCAGCAGGTACCAGCTGCTCAGGTGCAGGTTCATCAAGAACAGCAGCAATGAGGTGAGCATCGCGGCGAACAGGCCCATGCCGGGCAGGTCGAGCCGGGCGGCCAGGCCCTCGCGGCGCCGCAGCGCGTCCGTCCCGGTGGCGGGCTTGGGCAGTCGCAGCAGCCCCAGCAGCACGGCCGCCACGGCCAGCGGCACGTTCAGCGCGAAGGTGGCGCGCCAGCCGCCCACCGCGATCAGCAGTCCGCCCAGCAGCGGGCCGACGACGGCGATGGTCTGGTTGGTGACCGCCAGGGCGGTGAGCACCCCGCCGGGACTGTCCCGTCCGGTCCGTTTCCCCTCGCTGCGCAGCAGCGCCATCGCGGCGGGATAGCCGGCGCAGGTGCCGAAGCCGAGCAGCACACGGCCGGCGATCAGCACCCCCAGGTTGGGCGCCAGGGTGCCGATGACGCCGGCGACACCGACCAGGGAGGTGCTGAGCAGGAAGAGCCTGCGCGGCCCGAAGATGTCGATGAGCCGGCCCACGACCGGCTGTCCCAGCGAGGTGGCCAGGTAGAGGGCGGAGACCAGCCAGGCGGTCTGCGAGGAGGGTGCGCCGAGGGCTCTGCCGATGGGTACGAGCGCGACGGAGATGATCGTCGAGTTGATCGGGTTCAGGACCGAGCCCAGCATCATCGGCGGCAGCAGCCGCCGGTCGAAACCCGGCTTGTCCGTCTCCGGCCCGGTGTCCGCCCGCGCCTCGGTCATGGGGCGGCTGCCCTGGGACGGCTCAGTCACGGGTGCGTTCACCTCACGGGTCGGCTCAGTCACGGGTGGGTTCAGTCATGGGTGGGTTCAGTCATGGGGTCGGCTCAGTCATGGGTCAGCCGCTCCAGTACGGCCATGGCGGCGATCACGGCGCGGCGTTCGGCTTCCGTGCACCTGTCCTGCAGCTGGCCGGCGAGCCATTCCGTCCGGGCCTGCCGTCCCTCCTCCACCCGGCGCCGGCCCTCCGCGGTCAGCGCGATCAGCAGGCGCCGCCCGTCGTCCGGGTCGGGGCTCCGCTCGACCAGCCCCGCCGCGGCGAGCGAGGCGACCGTCGCCGTCATCGACTGGTGCCGCACCCCTTCGGTGGCGGCCAGCTCACTGGCGGTGACGTCCCCTTTGTCGGACACGCGGGCCAGTACGGACGCCTGGCCCAAGGTGAGGTCCTCGACCTCCGCTGCGTTCAGGATGCGGCGGCGCAGGCGGCTGATGACCGCGCGGACCTCGCGCGACGCCTGGAGGGCCGAGGGCGACAGGCCCGGTTTCCCGCTCATGCCCGCCACGCTAACGTCCGCAGGCTGAACTGTCCAGTTTCACCTGTACAGCGTGGACTGCATGGGCTGTGCTGGCTGCACGAGATGTGCGGGCTGCACGAGTCGCACGGGCCTCTACGGGCTCTACGGGCTGTTGGCGGGCTTCCGGGAGCGGCCGGAAAAACGCTTGGCCGCGGTGGCGCCCGGGCTGCTAAGGTCCAGTCGACCGTGAGACCGGCGAAGGAGGTGAGACCCGTGAACGCTGAATCGACGTGGGTGCTCCCCCTTCCCGTCACGGCCGGGCGACCGACATAGGTGCCGCCGGGAGCGCCTCCCCAACAAGGCACTCCCGAAAGGGCATCACCTATGCAGTCTCTGCAGTTCACCGCCGAGTCGTCGTCGAACGGCACGACCGAACGCGACTTCACGGTGGGCGAGATCCCCGGCGTCCTCTGGTCGCCGGCCCCCGGCGCCGACCGCGCTCCCCTGGTACTGATGGGTCACGGCGGCGGCACCCACAAGAAGGCACCGGCCATGTCCGGCCGGGCACAGCGCCTGGTGGCAGCCGGCTTCCACGTCGCCGTCATCGACACGCCCGGTCACGGTGACCGGCCGCGCACCGCGCACGACGAGCGGGAGATCGCCGAGCTGTACCGGGCGCGGGCGGCCGGCGAGCCGGAAGGCCCGGTCGTCGTCCGCTACAACGCGTATCTGGCGGAGCTCGCCGTACCCGAGTGGCGGGCCACCCTGGACGCCCTCCAGGAGCTTGCGGAGATCGGCGCGGACGGGCCGGTCGGCTACTTCGGCATCAACATGGGCACCGCCATCGGCGTGCCGCTGGTCGCGGTCGAACCCAGGATCACCGCCGCGGTCTTCGGTCAGCACTGGCCCGACGCGCTGGCCGAGCAGGCACGGCGGATCACCGTCCCGGTCGAGTTCGCCATGCAGTGGGACGACGAGCACATCCCGCGCGACGCCGCTCTCGCGCTGTTCGACGCCTTCGCCTCGACGGACAAGACACTGCACGCCAACGCGGGCAGGCACAAGGAGCTGCCCCGGTTCGAGGCGGACAGCGCGGTCCGGTTCTTCGTCCGGCATCTCGGCCGGGCGGCCGTGACGCGCGCCTGATGTGGAGGAGTCGGCGTCCGGCCGCCGGGCCGGACGCCGACTCCGCGTCCCCAACTCCCCGTCACCGGCCCCGGATCGTCAGGTCACCGGCCCGGCGCCGCCGCCCCCGGTCCGCTCGGCCAGCGCCACGACGAGGCCCTCGGGTCCGCCGACGTGGCGGCCGCTCGTCCCAGCCGGGTTGTTCGATCGCGCGCTCACCGGGGTGGCCGGTGGGGGGTGTCCGCCGCGCCGCTGAAGTCGTGGACGGCGAAGTCGGCGACCGGGACGTACCCGATGCGCTGGTAGAGGGCGTTGCTGGTGGGGTTGCCCGCGTTGGCGAACAGCACGACGTCGGTCGCACCCGCCGCCAGCGCGGCCCGGCTCACCTCGACCGTGACGGCGCCCGCGTAGCCGCGCCCGCGCAGGTGCGCCGGGGTGTAGACGGGGTCCACCCGGATGTGGCCGGCGACCATCGGGGTCGTGCCCGCCAGGGAGACGGCGGTGCCGTCCGGGGTCTGCCAGAACGTGTAGTGCTTGTCGGCGAAGCGCGTGCCGGCCCAGGAAGCGGCGTCCGGGGCGACGGCTTCCCCGACGTCCGCGGCGAACGCGCGGCACCAGCGCATGAGGTGCTCGCGGTCCTGCGCGCCGACGAGCCGGCCCCGGCCGGCCGGGCGCGGTTCCGGCGGGGTGAGCGTGCCGAGGCGGTAGAGGCGGAGCCGCTCGCGGGGTGTCGGTGTCGCGCCTGTCTGCCGCTGCCACGCCTCGGCGAATGCGGCGGCGGTGTCGTGGTCCGCGCTGACACCGGGAAAGCGGTGGCCGAGGGCGGCCAGCCGAACGGCGAGGCGGTCGGCGTCGCCGGGGGTGAGCGGGGTGGGGCTCAGGCGGCCGCGCGGGGTCCGGTAGAACACGGCGCGGACCTCGCCGGCCCGCTCCAGTCGGCCGAAGAGGGGGGCTCCGGCGCCGGCCGCGGCCGGCCGGCGGGTCCGCAGTGTGTCGGTCACGGTCAACGCCATGGTGTGCAGGGCGGGTCGCGAGCGGAGGAAGGGCCCGGCGCGGGCGAGGAAGTCGTCGACGTCTTCGGTGAGGTACCAGTCGTTCGAGCGCATGCTTCATGATTCCTGGTGCGCTCGCCCGCGCGGAATGCGTCCGCCACCGGATGTCATGCGCGGCCCAGTGATTCCGTCGCCCTGCGCCGGGCAGCCTTCTACCGTGGGAAGGCCGCGACGCCCGACCGCCGATGATCCGCACCCGGCGGTCACCAGGGCTCGCGAGGCCGGACCGCTCGGACTGTTGACATCGCTTCGGCCCCATCGATGACGGGCAGGACATGGGAATCAACCTCTCCGCTGATGTGCGCGCACGCCTGTCCCCTTCGTTCGCGATCCTCGAAACCCCCTATGAATGGCGGCGCGTCACCTCGCGCTTCAAGGACGAGGTCCCACCGCGCGAGCAGACCAGCCACGTTCATGTCGTCCCCTTCATCGGCGACCGGGCGGTACTGCTGCGGACCGAGGAGGACGGCTGGTCGACGCCGGGGGGCACGCTGCTGGAGGGCGAGGCCTTCGACGCGGCGGTCACGCGTGAGCTGGCCGAGGCGATCGGCGGCCGGACGGACCACTACGAGCTGTTCGGGCAGTGGGACAGCTCGACCACGGACCGGACGGCCTACCAGCCGTGGCTGCCGCACCCCCGCTTCGCGCTGGCCGTCGGGTGGGCGGACGTGGTCATCTCCGGGCCCCCGGAGAGCCGGGGCGGTGTCGAGGTGAAGAACGTCCTGGAGATCGTGGTCCTCCCGGTCGAACGGGCCGCCGAACGCCTGGTCGCCGGCGACCGGCCGCACCTGGCGGCGCTGTACTCACTGGCCCACGAGGTCCGCCGGGCGAGCCGCCCCTGAGCCGGGTCGGGCCCGCTGCCCGTGGATCCCGCCGATCCCCTCACCCGGCGGCCCGGCACACCGCGGGATGCCGTCATGCACGGCATGGCAGCAATTCCACCGGCCCTGCGGCTGGTCGGACGGGCCGCGGAGATCCGGCGCCTGACCGAACTCGTGGACGCGGGCGTCCACCGGGGCGGCTCCCTGCCGCGCGGTGACGCCGGGATGGGGAAGTCCGCCCTGCTGGCCGTGGCGGGCGAGCACGCGTCCGCGAACGGCACCCGCGCCCTCAGCCCGGTCGGCGTGGAGCGGGAACCCGCGCGCGCCGCTGGAACTCGGGCCGAGTCGGCGAGTACCGCCTTACCGCTCGCGCCGCTGCCGGTCGGCCGGCGGATCGCGGCACCGCCTTGTCCTGGCAGCCGCCGGCCGGCCGGGGGTGCGTTGCCACGAGGCCCACGCGTCGATTACTTTGGCGGCGTGCATGGGGTCAGGCTCGTTACGCGCATTCATGTCGATCTTCTGCGGTCGGCCGGCGCGCTGTGTCCTCGGCGTCGCCCGAGCCCTCGTCCCGCCCCGCTTTCCCGGTAGTCCCGGGAGCAGCTCCCGCGCAGCACGGCACCGGAGGCGGGTTGCCGAATTCCCGTGCGCCGGCGGATTCCCGTGCCGGCAGAGGTCGCCCCGCCGGGCGGCGAATCGGAGTCCTGACATGAGTCAAGAATTTCTCTGGTACATCCCCAATACCGTCGAGCCCGGCCACCGCGGCGACGACACGGCCGACGGCTGGGGAACGCTCGACTACGCCACCGAACTCGCCCGCGCCGCCGAGGACCACGGGTGGGGCGGCGCCCTGATCGGGACGGGGTGGGGCCGGCCGGACACCTTCACCGTGGCCACCGCTCTGGCCGCCCGCACCACCACCTTCAAACCGCTGGTGGCGACCAGGCCCGGTTACTGGCAGCCCGCGCACTTCGCCAGTGCCTCGGCCACCCTCGACCGGCTCAGCGGCGGGCGTCTGCTGGTCAACATCGTCAGCGGCCTGGACAACGCCGGGGCGTACGGCGACGGGGAGAGCGACCCGGCCCGCCGGTACGACCGCACCCGGGAATTCCTGCAGTTGGTGCGCCGCCTGTGGACCGAGGAGAACGTCACCTTCCGCGGCGAGTTCTTCGCCGTCGACGGCTCGACGGTGAATCCGCGGCCCTGGGGCACCGAACACGGCCGGACCCCGACGCTCTACTTCGGCGGCGCCTCCTCGGCGGCGGAGCAGGTCGCGGCCACCGAGGCCGACGTCCAGCTCTTCTGGGGAGAGCCGCTCGACGGCGTGGCCGAGCGTGTCGCCCGCCTCCGGAAGCTGGGCGCGTCCCTCGGCCGCGCCCTCGCCCCGCTGGAGTTCGGCCTGCGGATCACGACGCTGGTGCGTGACACGACCGAGGAGGCGTGGCAGGCCGCCGAGGCGAAGGTCGCCAAGATGGCGGGCAGCGACGACCCGACGCTGACCAGCGGTCGGCGCCGGGCGGTCGGCCAGCAGCGGCTCTACGATCTGACGCGGCGCGGCGAGGTGCTCGACTCCTGCCTCTACACCGCCCCCGGCCGGTTCGGCGGCGGCGGCGCGGGGACGACCTGGCTGGTCGGTTCCGCGGACGAGGTGGCCGCCGCCCTGCGGAAGTACGGCGAGCTGGGCGTCACCCACTTCATCCTGTCCGACACCCCGTACAGACCGGAGGTGGCCCGGATCGGGGACCAACTGCTCAGCCGGCTCCGGGAGCGGAATCCCGCGTGACCGGCACCCGGCCCGGCGCGAGGCGGCATCGGGATGGTGCGAACCGTCGCGCCGGCCGGGGTGCGTGGCCGACCATGGGGTGTGCGATTCGACTCCGTCCCCATGCCGCCGGCCGTTGCGGCCAGGCCCCGCGACAGCCGCGGTTACCCCGTCCCGGCCATCACTCCGTGGGAGGGCGACGAGCCGCAGTTCGCCCGCACCGACTACGGGCGCAGCGCCGCGTGTGCGCGCGAGCGGCGGTGCTCCGTCTGCGACGCCCTGATACCGCGAGGTCCGGTGTGGCGGGTGGTCGGCGCCTCGGAGAGCGCCGTGATCGGTGCGGCCCTGGCCGCCGGCCGGCCGCACCGCAATCTGGCGCCGACCCTGGAGGCCCCCGGGCACCGCGCGTGCATGCTCTACGCCTCGATGGTCTGCCCGTTCCTGGCCCGCCCCAACGCCCGGCGTGGTCTGACGGCGGACCGCCCGGACGACCTGACCGCGCATGTCGTCCGGGGAGCGGTCCGGGGCGGGCTGGGCGCGGTGGTGGGATTCGGCGACTACGAGTTCGCGGTCACCCCGTCCCAGGTGCTGTTCCGCTTCTTCGACGTGGTCGAGTTCCTGCCGCACGACACCGCCGACGAGCACCTGGC
>NZ_FMCH01000200.1 GCF_900091855.1 Streptomyces sp. DvalAA-14 | reverse complement strand
GGGCTCAGCCCAGCGCCTGCTTGAGGTCGGCCAGCAGGTCGTCGACCGCCTCGATGCCGACCGACAGGCGTACCAGGTCGGCCGGCACCTCCAGCGCCGAACCGGCCACCGAGGCGTGCGTCATCCGGCCCGGGTGCTCGATCAGCGACTCCACACCGCCCAGCGACTCGCCCAGGGTGAACAGCCGCGCCCGGTCGCACACCGCGACCGCCGCCTGCTCACCGCCCTCGACCTGGAAGGACACCATGCCGCCGAACGCCTTCATCTGCTTGGCCGCGACCTCGTGGCCGGCGTGCTCGGGCAGCCCCGGGTAGTAGACCTGCGTGACCCTGGGGTGCGCGACGAGCATGCGGGCGATCCGCTCGGCGTTCGAGCAGTGCCGGTCCATCCGCACCGCGAGCGTCTTGATGCCGCGCGAGACCAGCCACGCGTCGAAGGGGCCGGCCACCGCGCCCATCGCGTTCTGGTGGTAGGCCAGTTGCTCGCCCAGGTCCGCGTCGGCCGTCACCAGCGCGCCGCCCACCACGTCCGAGTGGCCGCCCATGTACTTGGTGGTGGAGTGCACCACGACGTCGGCGCCGAGCGCGAGCGGCTGCTGGAGGTAGGGGCTGGCGAAGGTGTTGTCGACCACCAGCCGGGCGCTCGCCTGCCGGGCCACGCCGGCCAGCGCGGTGATGTCGCTGACGCCGAGCAGCGGGTTGGACGGGGTCTCCACCCAGATCAGCTTGGTCTCCGGCCGCATGGCGTCCCGGACCGCCTGCGGATCGGAGGTGTCGGCGACCGACCAGCGCACGCCCCAGCGCTCCACCACCTTGGCGAACAGCCGGAAGGTGCCGCCGTAGGCGTCGTTGGGGATCACCACGTGGTCGCCGGGCGCGAGCATCGCCCGCAGCAGGCAGTCCTCGGCGGCGAGCCCGGAGGCGAAGGCCAGCCCGCGCCGGCCGCCCTCCAGCGCGGCGAGATTGCGCTCCAGGGCGGTCCGGGTGGGATTGGCGGACCGGCTGTACTCGTAGCCGCCGCGCAGGCCGCCCACACCGTCCTGCTTGTAGGTCGACACCTGGTAGATCGGCGTCACGACAGCGCCGGTCCCCGCGTCGGCCGGCTGACCGGCGTGGATCGCGAGGGTCTCGAAGTGCTCGCTGTCGTGGTGCCCGCTGTGCAGATCGCTCATGCGCAGAGCGTAGCCGGACCAGGCGGTGACCCGGCGCGTCGCCACCGTCCCGCGCCCGGTGCGTGCCCGCAGAGCTCTCCCCTAGGCTGCGCGCATGGTAGGGACCGCAGGCATCAGCAGCAGCGCCGGGACCGCGCCGTCGGCGTGGGCGCCGTTTCGGGCCAAGAGCTTCCGCATGCTGTGGATCGCGCAGCTCAGTTCCAACGTCGGCACCTGGATGCAGACCGTCGGCGCCCAGTGGATGTTGGTCCATCAGCCGAATGCCACCGCGCTGACCTCGGCGGTGCAGGCCGCGTCCCTGCTGCCGGTGCTGTTCTTGTCGCTGCCCGCGGGTGTCCTCGCCGACGTGCTGGACCGGCGCAGTCTGCTGATCACCCTTTCCGGGGTGATGGCCGCCCTGTGCGCGGCGCTCAGCGCGCTGACGGCCGCCGGGCTGACCACGCCGGCCGTGCTGATCGCGCTGACCTTCGTGGTCGGCTGCGGGCAGGCGCTGATGGGCCCGGGATGGCAGGCGATCCAGCCGGAGCTGGTGCCGCGCGCGCAGATCCCGGCCGCCGCCGCGCTGGGCAGCCTCAATGTGAACCTCGCCCGCGCGGTGGGGCCCGCGATCGCCGGCCTGATCGTGGCGGCCACCGGGCCCGAGGTCGTCTTCGGCATCAATGCCGCGTCCTTCCTGGGTGTCGTGGCCGCCCTCCTGCTGTGGCGGCGGCCCGGGCAGCGGGCGTCCACCCCGGAGCGGCTGCGCCCCGCCCTGGCGTCCGGCACCCGGTACGTCCGCAACGCGCCCGGTGTACGGCGGCTGCTGCTGCGATCGGCGCTGTTCGTCGTGCCCGCCTCGGCGCTCTGGGGCCTGCTGCCGGTGGTGTCCTCGGCCCGCCTGGGCCTCGGCTCCAGCGGCTACGGACTGCTGCTCGGCGCCCTGGGTCTGGGGGCGATAGCCGGCGCGGTCACCATCAAACGGGTACGGACCCGGCTGGACCGCAACGCGCTGCTCGCGGTGAGCACGGTGGCCTTCGCGCTGGGCACGGTCGCCTGCGCGACGCTGCGGGAGCCGGTCGTGGTCGGTGTCGCCCTGGTGGTGGCGGGCGTCGGCTGGCTCTACGCGCTGTCGACGCTGAACACCACCTTGCAGCTGGCCCTGCCGGGCTGGGTGCGGGCCCGGGGCCTCGCGCTGTACCTGATGGTCTTCCTGGGCGGGCAGGGCGTGGGAACGCTGCTGTGGGGACTGCTGGCGGGCGCGGCCGGCACCAGGGCCACCCTGCTGGTCTCGACCGGGCTGCTGCTGGCCGCGGCGGCGACCTTGCGTGCCTGGCCCCTGCACGAGCGGACCGGGACCCTGGACCGCGACATCGTCGCCCCCTGGCCGGAACCCGCCCTCGACCTGGATCCGGCCGCTGCGGACGGACCGGTCCTGGTGGAGGTCACCTACCAGGTGCCGGAGTCCGACGTGCCCGCCTTCCAGGAGGCGATGGCCTCGGTGGCGGCCTCCCGGCGCCGGACCGGCGCGACCGCCTGGTCCCTGTACCGCGACGTGGCCGGCGGCTCCTGGGTCGAGGTCTTCCAGGTGGCCTCCTGGGGGGAGCACCTGCGACAGCACGGCGAACGCCTCACCGGCTACGACGCCGACCTCCTGACCCGCGCCCGCACGCTGACCCGGGCGGAACCCACCGTCCGCCATCTCGTGCCGCCGCCGCGGGACGAGGGCTGAGCCGAAATCCGTGCCCGGTGGACGCGAAAGGGCGGCGGGACCTTTGAGGTCCCGCCGCCCTTTTCTGTCGGCTCGCTATCGGCTCGCTATCGGCGATCGGTCGCGTTCACGGCCGATCAGTACGCCGAATTCACGTTGTCCATCGAGCCGTACCGGTCGGCGGCGTAGTTGCACGCCGCGGTGATGTTGGCGACCGGGTTGTAGATGTTCCACGACGTGCCGGCCACGTGGTACCGGTTGAACGTCGGGTTGATCACCTGGAGCAGGCCCTTGGACGGAATTCCGTTCTTGGCGTTGATGTCCCACAGGTTGATCGCGTTCGGGTTACCGCTCGACTCACGGATGATGTTGCGGTGAATACCGCTGTAGCTGGCCGGTATCCCCTTGGCGTGCAGGATGTCCAGCGACTGCCGGATCCAGCCGTCCAGGTCGTTCGGGTAGGTCTTCACGGCCGGCCGGGGCGCGGCGTGGACCTTCTTGACGTGGACGGGCACCGCGTGCGACGTGGCCTTCGCGGCCGGCTTGGCCTTGGCGGCCGGCTTGGCCGGGGTGTGCTTGGCCGGGGTGTGCTTGGCCGTCGCGTCCGCCACCTCGGCGGCGTGGATGGTGCTCTGCGATGCCATGCCGGACCGCGCGTCGAGAGTGCTGACGTGCTGGCCGGCGGAGACCGAGAACCCGGTCGGGGCACTCGCCGCGCTCGCCGAACCCGCGCCCGCGGTCGCTTCCAGTCCGGTGACTGACAGCACGAGGGCGGTGGCGGCGAGTGCGCCGGCCGTCGTCATCTTCTGCTTCTTCGACAGCCGGTTGAACGTGGAGGACATGGGGAGCTTGTTCGGGATCGTGGGGAGCTGCATACGAGACTTACCTCTTCCGTTGGCGACTCGTGAATTCTTAGTCGTTTCGAATTCACCGGTCAAAGACCCCCGCTACGAAGGTGATTCGTAGCGGGATACGGAAGGGCAGTCGAATAGTCCGCGCATCACGCTGTACGGTGGGGGCGGCACATACTAAGCGGCTCGGTATGTGACGCACGTCCTATGGATGGAATCACAAGGGGGCCGCACGGCTGTCGCTTTATGTCACAGCGGATATGCGAGGTGTCGTAGCTTTTCCCGGGGCTGCCGGCGGCGGTTTTCCGGGCGCGTGAAAGGCAGGACGCCGCCCCCGGGACGGCTCGCGCGGGCGGCGGGAGACGGAAACGCGGTTGACCGGGGCCGGGCGGCCCGGGTTGCATCGGTGGCCGGCTACGGCTCGGGGAGGCGCCGATGGGCGGCGGGAAGATGCACGCCGATGAGGTCGACACCGACGAGGAGCTGGTGCGGCGGCTGCTCGCGGCGCAGTTTCCGCGCTGGGCGGGGCTTCCGGTCGAGCCGGTGGCGTCGGCCGGCACGGTCAACGCGGTGTACCGGCTCGGTGACGCGATGGCGGTGCGGCTGCCGCGCATCCCCGGCGGCGTGAAGGATGTGGCGGCGGAGGCGCGCTGGCTGCCGCGGCTGGCCCCGCTGCTGCCGGCGCCGATTCCGGCGCCGCTGGCGCAGGGGCGCCCGGGCGAGGGTTATCCGTGGCCGTGGTCGGTCCACTCCTGGCTGCCCGGTCGGACCCCGGGTCCCGGCGGCCTCGGCGCCGCGTTCGCACGGGATCTGGCCGGATTTGTCGCCGCCCTGCAGCGGATCGGGCCGATGGACGGCCCGCCCGCCTATCGGACCGGTCCGCTGACCGCGCGGGACGCCGAGACGCGCGCGGCGATCGCGACGCTGCGGGGGGTCGTGGACGAAGGGGCGGCCACCGCCGTGTGGGAGACGGCGCTGCGGGCGCCGCGGTGGGCGGGCGCCCCGGTGTGGGTGCACGCCGACCTCTCCCCCGGCAACGTCCTGGTCCGCGGCGGGCGGCTGTCGGCGGTGATCGACTTCGGCTGCGTGGGCCGGAGTGAGCCCGCGGTCGACCTGATCGCGACCTGGAGTCTGCTGACCGCCGGCGCCCGGGAGGTCTTCCGGGGCGCACTCGGCGTCGATGGGGCGAGTTGGCTGCGGGGGCGGGGCTGGGCGCTGTCCATCGCGCTCAGCGAACTGGCGTATTACCGGTTCACCCATCCCGTGATGGCGACGACCGCGCGGCACGTGGTCGCGGAGATCCTGGCCGACCACCGCTCCGGGTCGCAACGCCCGGCGGACACGGGAGGCGCGGCGGATACGGCGGGCGCGGATCACCCGTGACGCCGACGGCCGCCCGGGCGGAAGGCCCGGACGGCCGGCGCTACTTCGCGGACCCGGCCTACGGTCGGCCGGAAAGCTGCTCGGTCACCACTGGGCGGGGGCCGGCGGGGCCACCACCGGCGGGCGGTCGTCGCAGGTGATGGTGTTGGGCAGCTCCCACGGGGCCAGCCAGGGGCCGGTGGTGCCGCCGCCGGTGTTTCCGCCGAGGTCGGTGACGGCGAACTCGGAGCCGGCCGGGGTGAAGTTGAACGAGCCGCAGTTGTTGATGCCGACGGCACCGACATTGCGGGCGACCACGTTCTGGAAGGTGGCGCCGCCGGCCACCCGGGCGCTGAGCACCGAGGTGCCCGTGCCGTCGACCTTGATGTCCTTGAAGTGGACGTTGGTGATGGAGTAGAGGTCCTTCACCGGGAAGTCGGAGACGAGCATGATCGCGTTGTAGGTGTTGTCCAGGAAGCTGTCCCCGGTCACCTGGATGTTCGCGTCGATGTTCTTCTCCAGCGCGTAGAACCAGATCGCGCCGAGCCCGATGTTCCAGTTGAGTTCGTAGGTGCCGGCCCGCACCGTGGTGTTGTCGGTGATGGCGAGGTTGCCGGTGAACGCCTCGGAGCCGAAGCGGGAGCCGACCTGGATGGCACTGCCCTCGCGGATCGGGTCCGCGATGAGGTTGGCCGAGACGGTGTTGTCGGTGCCGCCGTAGACCGCCACGCCGTTGGCGAGCACGGGGGTCTGCACGGTGTTGTGGTCGATCGTGTCGTTGGCGTCCTCGGTCTTCTCCGACCACAGGGCGATGGCGTCATCACCGGTGTTGCGGATGAAGTTGTCGGCGATGGTCGAGTTCGTCACGCCGGTGTGGAAGTTGATGCCGTCGGCGATCTGGTCCGCGATCTGGTTGCCGGTGATCTTCAGACCGGTCATCGGACCGTCGAACCACATGCCGACCTTGGTGTGCTGGATGTACAGGCCCTCGATGGTCGAGTTGCTCAGCGAGCCGCCGATGCCGTTGACCTGGTCGGTGTCGATGCGCTCGCGCACGTCGCCCTGGATCGCGAAATCGGACAGGTGGACGTTGGAACTGCCGCCCGCCGACGCGTCCTTGCCGTAGAAGCCGACTCCGGTGTGCACCGAGCCGTCGGGCGCCGGGGTGCTGAGGTCGACCTGGTGGCCCTTGATGACGGTGTACCAGTTGCCGGCGCCCTCGATCGTCACGTTGTCGACGATGATGTGGCGGTTGACCTGGTAGGTGCCCGGCGGGATGTAGACCTTGAGGTGGCTGCGCTGCGCGAAGGCGATGGCCTTGTCGATGGCGCCGGCCGAGTCGCGGCGGCCGGTCGGGTCGGCGCCGAACAGCAGCACGTTGGCGGCGAGCAGGTCCACCTTCGGCGGCGCGACCTGCTGGGAGTCGAGCAGGTCGATGGTGGTGGGGGCGGCGCCGGCCGGCGCGGTCAGCCGGATCTTGTCGCCGGCCTTGTACGTACGGCCGAGCAGCAGGCGCTGCTCGTCGTAGAAGTGGTTGGGGCGGAAGGGCTTGGCGAAGACGGGCGTCGGTGTGGTGTCCTGCGGGACGCAGGCGCACTCGGTGACCCAGTAGTCGGGGTGCAGGATGTCGGCGTTGGGGTCGTTCGAGAACGGGTAGAGGTTGTAGAGCCAGGCGTACTGCGAGGTCAGCGTCATCGACTTCTTGCCGCCGCCGTTGACCGTGACGTCGAGCGGGGAGGTGATGCCGCCGCCGGTGGGCGCGTCCGGGATGCTGTAGCGGACGGTGATCGCGTTGGTGGTGGCCGGCAGGGTGAACTCGACGTACTGGCCCGGCTGGAGGGTGACGGCGCTGCGGCCGGACGCCTCGGCGGGCAGGGTGTACGCGTCGCGGCCCGGGCCGATGACGGTGCCGGTGGTCTTGGCGTGCTCCGCTTCCTGCTCGGCGAAGCCGACACTGGCGCCCTTGCCGGCGACGAGCGACGGGTCGAGGGCGGCGCGGGTCGCGGCGGGCTGCGCGGCGCTCGCGCCGGCCGCGCCGCGGGTACCGACGCCGGCGAAGGCGGTGCCGCCGGCCAGCAGGCTGAAGCCCGCGGCGGTCGCAGTCAGCGAGGCGACCACCATGGCGGCTCTTCGCCGGGGCCGGCCGGACCGATTCGCCGCAGCACCTGTGATGCTCCGTGACATCGAAAGCTCGTTTCTGTCGGGTCTGACGCCATCAGGGTGAGGTGACATTAGGGCCCGGCTGTCCCGTTCCACAAGGTTGCTGCGAAATGATTTCGCAACTTTGGGCTCAACCTACGCCCATACGTTTACTTCTTGCGTTGCGCCGACGATTCGTTGCGGCACTCGCGCCTCACGCGCCCCGGGCGTCGGCGGGCACCGCCGGCTGTCGTCCGCACGCTCCGCGGTCAGGAGGCGGGCGGGCCGGTGGGCGTCCACAGGCAGAAAGGGTGGCCGGCCGGGTCGAGCAGGACGCAGACGTCCGCCTGCGGCTGGACGTCCGGCACGGTCGCGCCCAGGGCGAGGGCGTGGGCGACGGAGGCGGGCAGGATCGGGGGTCTCGATGTCGAGATGCAGCATCATCTGCTGGTCGCCCGGACCGGCCGGCCAGGTGGGGCGGACATACCCGGGCTCGGCCTGGAAGGCCAGGCCGGGACCGCCGGCGGGCGGATTGAGCTTGACCCAGTCCGGCTCGGTGCTGGTGACCGTCCAGTCGAGCAGCCGCCGGTAGAAGTCGGCGAGCGCGTGCGGATCCGGGGCGTCGAGGACGGTACCGGTCAGGCTCAGCGGCGGAGCGGGCCGGGGTGCGGGCCGCCCGGATGCGGGAGTCGTCATGCCCGGGTACCTACCCGGCCCGGCGCCGGGATGCGCCCATCGGGGCAGGGCACGCGCGGGAGGCGGCGTTCAACAGGGCGGGCAACCGGACGCGGGTCACCGGGCGACCGGCCGCGCGGTGGCCGCGGCCGGTGACG
>NZ_FMCH01000315.1 GCF_900091855.1 Streptomyces sp. DvalAA-14 | reverse complement strand
ACCGACGGCGTCCGGCTCCACGTCCGGCTCGCTCACCGGCACCACGACGACGGCCGGTTCCGGATCGCGGTCGGCGGCCGGCGGCGCGCCCGCCGGGGCGCTGGACTTGCGGGAGCCGCGCCGCCTGCTGCGGCCGCGCGGACCGGCCGCCGCGGCTGCCTCGGCGGCGCTGCCGAACCACTCCTCCTCCGGGTCACCCACCGCGGGCACCAGGTCCGACTCGCCGACCTCGATCGGCTCCAACTCCGGCAGCTCGTCGGCCTCTTCGACGTCGATGTCCGTCTCGGTGTCCGCGTCGGTGTCCGTCTCCAGCAGGTGCTCGTGCTCGTGCGCCTCGTCCGCGCCGTTGCCGGTGCCCCGGCCGCCGCGGCGCTTGCGCTTGCCGCCGCCACCGGTCGTCGTCGCCTGGTCCATGTGGACGATGACGCCGCGCCCGTTGCAGTGCACGCAGGTCTCGGAGAACGCCTCCAGCAGACCCTGGCCGACCCGCTTGCGGGTCATCTGCACCAGACCGAGCGAGGTGACCTCGGCCACCTGGTGCTTGGTCCGGTCCCGGCCCAGGCACTCCAGCAGCCGGCGCATCACCAGGTCGCGGTTGGACTCCAGCACCATGTCGATGAAGTCGACCACCACGATGCCGCCGAGGTCCCGCAGCCGCAGCTGCCGGACGATCTCCTCGGCCGCCTCCAGGTTGTTCTTGGTGACGGTCTCCTCCAGGTTGCCGCCCTGGCCGGTGAACTTGCCGGTGTTGACGTCGACCACGACCATCGCCTCGGTCTTGTCGATCACCAGCGATCCGCCGGACGGCAGCCACACCTTGCGGTCCAGCGCCTTGAGCAGCTGCTCGTCGATGCGGAACGTCGCGAAGACGTCCACCTCCGACGTCCAGCGCGACAGCCGGTCCACCAGGTCGGGGGCGACGTTCGCGACGTACTCCTGGATCGTCTCCCAGGCGTCGTCACCGCTGACGATGACCTTGGAGAAGTCCTCGTTGAAGATGTCCCGGACCACCCGGACCGTCATGTCGGGCTCGCCGTAGAGCAGCGTCGGCGCGTTGGCGTTGCCGCCGGCCTTGGCCCGCTTCTGGATGTCCTCCCACTGGCCCTGCAGGCGCTCGACGTCGCGGCGCAGCTCGTCCTCGCTGGCGCCCTCGGCGGCGGTGCGCACGATGACGCCCGCGTCCTCGGGGACGATCTTCTTCAGGATCGTCTTGAGCCGGGCCCGTTCGGTGTCGGGCAGCTTGCGGCTGATGCCGGTCATCGAGCCCTCGGGCACGTAGACCAGGTAGCGGCCGGGCAGCGAGACCTGGCTGGTCAGCCGGGCGCCCTTGTGGCCGATCGGGTCCTTGGTGACCTGCACCAGCACCGACTGGCCGGACTTCAGCGCCGACTCGATGCGGCGCGGCCCGCCGGAGTGGCCGAGCGCCTCGAAGTTGACCTCACCGGCGTACAGCACCGCGTTGCGGCCCTTGCCGATGTCGACGAAGGCGGCCTCCATGGACGGCAGCACGTTCTGGACCTTGCCCAGGTAGACGTTGCCGACGTAGGAGGTGGCCTGCTCCTTGTTGACGTAGTGCTCGACGAGGACGTCGTCCTCCAGCACGCCGATCTGCGTCCGCTCGCCGTTCTGCCGGACCACCATGACCCGCTCGACCGCCTCGCGGCGGGCGAGGAACTCGGCCTCGGTGATGATCGGCACCCGGCGGCGGCCCTGCTCGCGGCCCTCGCGGCGGCGCTGCTTCTTGGCCTCCAGGCGGGTGGAGCCCTTGATGGACTGCACCTCGTCGGCGCCGGTGCCGCCCTCGTACCGCTGGCGCGGCTCGCGGACCTTCACCACGGTCCGCTCCGGGTCGTCGGCCACCTGGCCGCCGTCGTCCCCGGCCGCGTCGTTGCCACGGCGGCGACGGCGGCGGCGGCGCCGGCTGGAACTGGAACCGCCGTGCTCGTCGTCGGCCTGCTCGTCGGCCTCGTCCTGGTCCTCGTCGCGCGGCTCGTCGTCGTCCTCGCCGGACGCGGCGGCGCCGGACCCGCGGGGCTCCTCGTCGTCCTGGTCCTGGTCGTGCTCGGCGGAGTCCCCGCGGCGACGGCGGCGGCCACCGCGGCGGCGGCGGCGCGAGGGGCGCTCGTCACCGTCGGTCTCGGCGTCGTCGTCCGGCTCGCCCTCGGCGTCCTCCACCTCGGGCTCGTCGGCCACGGTCGTCACCTCGGCGACCGGCTCGCCCTGGCCGCCGCGGCGGCGACGGCGACGACGCGGGGTGCGGCCCTCGTGCTCTTCTTCCTGCTCCTGCTCGTCCTCGGCGCTCTCCGCCGCCTCTTCGACGACCTCGGCCTGCGGGGCGACGACCACGACGCCCGGGGCCTGGAACACCGGCGGCTGGAAGACGGCCACCGCGGGCCGCCCGCCCCGACGGCGTCCGCGTCCGCGCGGCTCCTCGTCCTCGGGGGGGGCGCACCTCGATCGTCACCGAGCCGAGGTCGACACCGAAGGCCTCCGCCACGGCGGCGGCCGCCTCGGCGGCGGCGTCTTCGACGGTCTCGCCGTAGCCGCGGATCTCGTAGGCGTCCTCGACCTCGACGCCCCATCCGTCACCGTCGCGGAACGCCTTGCCGACGTAGGAGCTCGCGGGCTCCTCCTCGCCGGCCGCGCCGCCGTCCTGGGGTGCGAGCGCGCCGGGGCGGAGCCGGCGGGAGCCCTCGCCGGCGGAGAACGTCGGGA
>NZ_FMCH01000069.1 GCF_900091855.1 Streptomyces sp. DvalAA-14 | reverse complement strand
GCGGCGGGCCTGATCTTCGCTCTGCGCACCGGTGGCACCGGCCGCGCCGGCCGCACGGACCGGGCACGGCCGGCCGGCTCCGCCGACCGGGCCGGACTGCCGCCGGTCGCCGCCGGCTGGTCGGCGGCGGGCGCCGAACCGTACGCGCCGGCCTTGCGGGAGCACACCGGCCAGGCGCCCCAGCCGCTCGCGTGCTGCACCTTTGTCGCTATGGCGATCTGCTGACCGCGGCTGGCCCGGTCGGCGGTCGACGCGTACGCCCCGCCGCCGTAGGCCCGCCAGGTGGAGGCGGAGAACTGCAGCCCGCCGTAGTAGCCGTTGCCGGTGTTGATGTGCCAGTCGCCGCCGCTCTCGCACCGGGCGATACGGTCCCACACGGAGCTGTCCGCCGCCGAGGACTCACCCGCGCCGGCCAGCACGGCCAGCGGAGCGAGGGCGGCCACGCCCGTGAGCAGCGCGGTATGCCGGTACTTGCAGCTGAAGACCATGGATTTCCTCTCCACGGACCCGGGGTTCCCCGTTCTTGCGCCGAGAACGGGCGCCGCCTCCCTCATGAGGCGGCGCCCGTCCGAACCCGGGCGGTGCACTCTGCACACGGCGGGCGAATCTAGGCAGTGCCCGCGCAGCCGGGCAAACAATTCCTTTTCCCCGCAGGCCAGTTGACAGTTACCACTGGTAACAAGCGGCAGAACAGCGATTCTTGGCCGCCGTGTATCGTCGTATGTACGGATACTCCGGACGCTGACCGTGAGTCACCTCACAGCGCCAATTCACCTCGTCCATACGTTCGTTCGACATTCCGTGAGGGAATGCCGGGAAATTTCACCGACCGCGACGAATGACGGAATGAGATACGCCACAAACCGTGACTCCTGCCACAGACCATCCGTTGTCACTCAGTGACCGCAGCACCGCACTTCAAGGAGACTCCCGTGGCGCCCATGCTCGACGTGAGTGACGAGGTACGAGCCGAGATCGGCGAGGAGGAGACCCAGCGACTCCTCACCGGTGAGAACGCGCCGGGCACCTACGACTGCACCTCCTGCCGCACCCCCGGCGACACCGGCCAGGAGCCGACCAGCACCGTGCTCTTCGTCGGCGACGAGACGGCGGTGCTGGCCTTCGCCCACGCGGCGTGCATCCCCTCCCAGGTGGTGCCGGTCGCCGAGTCGCAGTTGCAGGGCGCGGTGCGCAGCCTCTCGGTCGGCGACGGCGAGCAGCCCGCCGTCCCCGCGCCCGCGGCGCCCGAGCCCGGCCCCCGGCAGGCGGTGCTGGGCATCACCTGCGGGCTCATCATCGTCGAGGACCAGCTGCGCCCCGCGCTGGTGGTCGAACCGACCGGACCGGTGGCCCGGGTGGGCGCGGACGGCGGGGGCGACGACTTCCTGCCGCTGCTGATCGAGCAGGGCTTCGTACCGCAGCTGGATCTGGACGCGCGGCCGTCGGCGCTGCCCGGCTGGTCGGTGCTGCTGGCCATGGGCAAGCTGCACGCGGTGCTGCAGCCCGGCACGGGGGGCGGTCCGGCCACCGCCTGGTGGCAGGCGCACCAGCCGCTCCAGGTCAGCGACGGCTGGCGGGCGGCCGTCAGCCGGAGCAACGAGGTGTATGTGTACGCCGGGCCGGCCGGCTCGATCGGCCGCCAGCCACGTGAGGACCTGATGCGCGACGCGCTGGCCCGGGCCTGTTCGCGCGGTCAGCTGGTGGCGGCCACGATGCCGCTGTCCGGCACCTGACCGGCACCTGAGCGGGGATCTGACCGGGGACCTGACAAGGCACCCGACCGGGGGGACCAGGCGGCCTACCGGCCCGGCTGCCCGGGTGAAGCACTGCGGGGCGCGCATCGGCATACCGTGCGCGCCCCTCGGCATGCCGTCACCCCTTTGGCGCCGTCAAAGATCGGTAATTCAACCGTGCGGCCCGCATCCCGCCGCGTCCCGGCCTCGTTGGCTGATACGTGCACACCTTTGACGCCTCCCGGGCCCCCTACCAGCGTTACATCCCGTCCATGCGCATCGCGCAGGACTCCGCGGGAGGCAGCGGCACACCGATTTACGACGCGCTGTACTCCGAATACCGCAGGCTCTTCCGCACCCTGCCGGGTGATCGCACCGGTGAGGAAGGGCTGGACTTCGACGGGGTCGCCGCCTGGCGCACCCAGTACCAGCCGTTCGCGCCCGGCGGCCGCCACCGCGGCAACGGCCCGGCGGCGCTGCCCCCGGGCCGCGGCGACAACCGGCCGGGCTGAGCCCGCCGCAGCGGGCCCACGGGGGCCGACGGAGCCGACGGGGCGGGGGAGGCGGCGGATGCCGGCCGGGGGACGGCAGACCCGGCCCGTGGCCGCTGAACCCGGCGCCGCTACTTCTTACGGCCGCGCTTCTCGCGCACCCGCACCGACACCTGGATCGGCGTACCGGCGAAGCCGAACTCCTCGCGCAGCCGGCGCTCCACGAAACGCCGGTAGCCCGCCTCCAGGAAGCCCGAGGCGAACAGCACGAACCGCGGCGGCCGGGTGCCGGCCTGCGTGCCGAACAGGATGCGGGGCTGCTTGCCGCCGCGGATCGGGTGCGGGTGCCCGGCCACCAGCTCGCCCAGGAAGGCGTTGAGCCGCCCGGTGGGCACCCGGGTCTCCCAGCCGGCCAGCGCGGCCTCGATGGCCGGTACCAGCTTCTCCATGTGCCGGCCGGTGCGCGCCGAGACATTGACCCGCGGCGCCCACTGCACCTGGACCAGATCGCGCTCGATCTCCCGCTCCAGGTAGTAGCGGCGCTCCTCGTCGAGCAGGTCCCACTTGTTGTAGGCGATGACCACCGCCCGGCCCGCCTCGACGGCCATGGTGATGATGCGGGTGTCCTGCTCGGCCAGCATCTCGCTGCCGTCCACCAGGATGACCGCGACCTCTGCCTTCTCCAGTGCCGCCGCGGTCCGCAGCGAGGCGTAGTAGTCGGCGCCCTCGGCCAGGTGCACCCGGCGGCGGATGCCGGCGGTGTCGATGAACTTCCAGGTGATGCCGCCGAGTTCGATCAGCTCGTCCACCGGGTCCCGGGTGGTGCCGGCCACCTCGTTCACCACCACCCGGTCGGCGCCGGCCACCCGGTTCAGCAGGGACGACTTGCCGACATTGGGGCGGCCGATCAGCGCGACCCGGCGCGGGCCGCCGACCACGTCGCCGAAGGTCATCGCGGGCGCCTCGGGCAGCGCCTCCAAGATGGCGTCCAGCAGGTCGCCGGTGCCGCGGCCGTGCAGCGAGGAGATGGGGCGGGGTTCGCCGAGTCCGAGGTTCCACAGCGCGGCGGCGTCCGCCTCGCCGGCGGGGCCGTCGACCTTGTTGGCGGCGAGCACCACCGGCTTGCCGGCCCGGCGCAGCAGCTTGACCACGGCCTCGTCGGTGTCGGTGGCGCCGACGGTGGCGTCCACCACGAAGACCACCGCGTCGGCGGCCTCGATCGCGAACTCGGCCTGCGCGGCCACCGAGGCGTCGATGCCGAGCACGTCCTGCTCCCAGCCACCGGTGTCCACGATCTTGAAGCGGCGGCCGTTCCAGTTCGCCTCGTAGGACACCCGGTCGCGGGTGACGCCGGGACGGTCCTCGACGACCGCCTCGCGGCGGCCGATGATGCGGTTCACCAGCGTCGACTTGCCGACGTTCGGCCGGCCGACGACGGCCAGCACCGGCAGCGGGCCGTGGCCCATCTCGGCGAGGTCGCCGGCCACCTCGTCCAGGTCGAGGCCCTCTTCGGCGGCGAGCTCCATGAACTCGGCGTATTCGGCGTCGCCGAGCGCGCCGATGTCGCCGTGCTGGTCGTGCTGGTCCATGAGGTCTCTCCGTCGGTCGACAGTGGTGGCTGCCGTAATCGGTGTGGCGGCAACCGGGCCGGTCCGCGGTGTGCGGCGGCCGGTGGGTTCAGCGGCCGGTGGCCTGCCGGGCCCCGGCCAGGTGTGCGGTCAGCCGCTCCTGGATGCGCACGGTGGCGGCGTCCAGCGCGCTGCGGGTACGGCGCCCGCTGCCGTCGCCCGCTTCGAAGGGATCCCCGAAGACGACGTCGATCCGGGCGCCCAGCGGTGGCAGCGCGGCGACCATCCGGCCCTTGCGGGCGCTGCCGAGCACGGCCACCGGCACGACGGGCGCGCCGGAGCGCAGCGCGAAGTAGGCCAGGCCCGCCCGCAGCTGGGCGAAGTCGCCCTCGCCGCGGGTGCCCTCGGGGAATATGCCGAGCACGCCGCCGCGCGCCAGCACGCCGAGCGCGTTGGCGATGGCGGTGCGGTCGACGCTCTCCCGGTCGATCTCGATCTGGCCGATGGCGCGCAGGAAGGGGTCGAGCGGCCCGACGAACGCCTGCTTCTTCACCAGGAAGTGGATCGGTCGCGGGGTGGTGCCGATGAGCATCGGTCCGTCGACGTTGTGGCTGTGGTTGCCGGCCAGGATGACCGGGCCCCGCGCGGGCACCCGCCAGGCGCCGAGCACCCGGGGGCGCCACAGGCCGTTCATCAGGCCGATGCCGATGCCGCGTGCCACCGCAGCGCCGCGCGGGCCGGGCGGTGGAGCGGCGAGCTGCGATGTCACCGGGGCGCCCGCTTCTCCTCGACCAGTGCCACGACGCGCTCGATGACCTGCTCCAGGGTGAGTGTCGTGGTGTCGACCTCGATGGCGTCGTCGGCCTTGGCCAGCGGCGAGGTCGTGCGGCCGGAGTCGGCGGCGTCCCGGCGGATCAGCGCCGCGCGGGTGTCGGCGACGCTCTGCGCGCCCTTCAGCTCCCCGCTGCGGCGGGCGGCCCGGGCTTCGGCCGACGCGGTGAGGAAGATCTTGACGGTGGCGGCGGGCAGCACGGTGGTGCCGATGTCGCGGCCCTCCACGACGATGCCGCCGGGAGCGGCGGCGGTCGTGCTGCGCTGGTAGGCCACCATTCTGGCCCGCACCTCGGGCACCGCGCTGACCGCGCTGACCGCCGCGGTGACCTCCGCGGAGCGGATCGGGCCGCTGGCGTCCAGGCCGTCGACGCTGATGGCCGGGGTGCCGGGGTCGGTGCCGGAGACGATCACCGGCTTGTCGACGGAGTCGGCGACGGCGGCCGGGTCGTTCACATCGACGCCGTTGCTGAGCATCCACCAGGTGATGGCCCGGTACTGGGCACCGGTGTCCAGGTAGCTCAGCCCGAGTTCGGCGGCGACCGCCCTGGAGGTGCTGGACTTGCCCGTGCCGGAGGGGCCGTCGATGGCGACGATCACCGGGTTCACCGGACTTACCGGATTTTCCACAGGGCTGGACCTTCCTCGTGCACGCGATCGGGGGGCGGGACGGCCCGGCGCGGGCCGGATGCCATCCCTCAAGGTTACCGGCCGTCCGGGGGACCCGATGCCACGGGCTTTTCCCGCCGCCCCCGGAAGCCCCGGGGTGCCCGGGGTGCCCGGGGTGCCCGGGGTGCCCGGGGTGCCCGGGGTGCCCGGGGTGCCCGGGGTGCCCGGGGTGCCCGGGGTGCCCGGGGTGCCCGGGCAAGCCTCGCTCCCCCGCAGGTGTCGGGCTGACCCCGGGAGGTGTCCGGGCTACGTCCGCAGCGCCCAGCCGCGCTCCCGCAGGGCCAGGCCGAGCCGGGGCGCCGAGCGGGGCTCGACCATGAGCTGGACCAGCCCGGCCTGCTGGCCGGTCGAGTGCTCGATCCGGACGTCCTCGATGTTGACGCCGGCCGCGCCCGCGTCGGCGAACAGGCGGGCGAGTTCGCCGGGCTGGTCGCCGATGAGGACGGCGACCACCTCGTACGCCTTGGCGGCCGTGCCGTGCTTGCCGGGGACCTTGGCGCGGCCGGACCTGCCGCGGCGCAGGAGGTCCTCGATGCCGGCCGCTCCGCCGCGCCGCTTGTCGTCGTCGGCGCTCTGCAGGGCACGCAGCGCGGTGACGGTCTCGGCGAGGTCGGTGGCCAGTTCGGCGAGCACGTCGGCGACCGGGCCGGGGTTGGCGGCCAGGATGTCCATCCACATGCCGGGTTCCGACCCGGCGATCCGGGTGACGTCGAGGATGCCCTGCCCGCACAGCCGCACGGCGGCCTCCTCGGCCTGCTCCAGCCGGGCCGCGACCATGCTGGAGACCAGTTGCGGGGTGTGCGAGACGAGGGCCACCGCGCGGTCGTGCGCGTCGGCGTCCATCACGACCGGGACGGCCCGGCACAGTGCGACCAGCTCCAGCGCCAGATTGAGCACCTCGGTGTCGGTGGCCGGGGTCGGGGTGAGCACCCAGGGGCGGCCCTCGAAGAGGTCGGCGGTGGCGGCCAGCGGCCCGGAGCGCTCCCGGCCGGCCATCGGGTGGGTGCCGATGTAGCGGCTGAGGTCGCAGCCGAGGGCTTCCAGGTCGCGGCGCGGACCGCCCTTGACGCTGGCGACATCCAGGTAGCCGCGGCCCAGACCTCGGCGGACGGCGTCGGCGAGGGTGGGGGCGACGTGGGCCGGCGGCACCGCGACGATCACCAGGTCGACCGGCTCCGCAGGGATGCCCGCGGTGCCCGCGCCGAGCGAGGAGGCGGTGCGCACCGTGGAGTCGTCGTGGTCGGCCAGGTGCACACCGATGCCGCGGGCGCTGAGCGCCAGGGCGGCGGAGGTTCCCAACAGCCCGGTTCCGATGACGAGCGCGGTCCTCACCTTGGCGGTCCTCACTGAGCGGGGCGCACCGGAACGGGCTGGCCGGTGTCTCCCGCCAAGAGTAATGACGCTCGCCGGCCCGGTGGGCGACGGCCCGCAGGGCGAGACGGCGGCCCGGCGGTCCCGTGCACCTCATCAGCCCGACGGGACACGTTTCTTCCCGCCAGCCCCGATACCCTCCCGCTCACCAGAGGAAGCATCGATTCTCCGGCGCCCGGTCGCACGGTGTGGCGATAATCGCCTCCATGCACGACGCGCCGGGCTCGCTGGGCCATGCCCTTGTCAGGGATCACACGGTCTATTCCTGTGTCCTGGGTCCCCGCGCCTTCGGACTCGCGAAGCATTCCGGCGACACCGACCGGCGCGGGGTGTTCGTGGCGCCCACCGCGCTGTTCTGGCGGTTCGAGAAGCCGCCGGCGCGGGTCGCCGGGCCGCTGGACCAGCAGGTGTCCTGGGAGCTGGAGCGGTTCTGCGCGCTGGCACTGCGGGGCAGCCCGGGTCTGCTGGAGTGCCTGTACTCACCGCTGGTCGAGTACGCGGACGCGACCGGACGCGAACTGCTGGACCTGCGCGAGGCGTTCTTGTCCCGGCGGGTGGCCGCGAGCTTCCGCGGCCACGCGGCCCGGCAACTGGGCCGGGTGGAGGCCGATCTGCGCGACAGCGGCGAGTGGCGCTGGAAATCCGCGATGCACCTGCTGCGGGTGCTGATCAGCGGGCGGGACCTGCTGCGCAGCGGCCGGCTCGGCGTGGAGGTCGGCGAGCACCGGGAGCGGCTGCTCGCCGTGAAGCGGGGCGAGCTCGGCTGGGAGGAGGTCCGCGCCTGGATCCGCACCCTGCACGAGGAGATGGACGCGGCGGTCGTCCGCAGCCCGCTCCCGCAGGAACCGGACCGCGCCCGGGTGGAGGACTTCCTGCTCCGGGTCCGCCACGCCTCGGCCTCCAGCCCCCCGCCCGCCCGGCGTCCCAGAGCCCGCCCAGCGCGCGTAGCTCCTCGCCGTACTCGATCCCGTCGGCCCAGTGCGCGGGCCAGGCGTCCGCGCCGAGGTGGGCGCCGGCGAAGGCGCCGGTCAGGCAGGCGATGGAGTCGGAGTCACCGGAGCTGTACGCGGCCCGCCGCAGCGCGGTGAGCGGCTCCTCCGGAAAGAGCAGGAAGCACAGCAGCCCGGTGGCGAGGGCCTCCTCCGCGACCCAGCCGGCCCCGGTGACCAGGCAGGGATCCGCCTCCTCGTCCCCGCTCCCCCAGCGCCCGCTCCAGCCGGTCGAGCGCCTGCGCGCACTCGTCCCAGCCGCGTTCGACGAAGTGGGTGGGCGTCGGGTCCTGGGAGTACGTCCACAGGTCGCCGAGCCAGTGGTCGAGGTAACGGGAGCGGCTCGCGGCGACGTACTCCCGCAGCAGCGGGAGCATCTCGCCGGGCCGGGCGCCCTCGGCGAGCACCCGCACCGCGTACGCGGTCAGGTCCGAGGCGGCGAGCGCGGTCGGGTGGCCGTGGGTGAGTGCGGCCTGGAGCTGGGCCACGCCGGACCGGGAGGGCTCGTCGAGGCCGGGGACGAGGGCGGCGGGGGCGACCCGCATATTGGCCCCGCAGCCCTTCGATCCGAGCTGGCTCGCCTGCTGCCAGACGCGTTCCGGCCGGCTCAGCAGCTCGCACGCGGTCAGGCACGTCCGTCCGGGCGCCCGGTTGTTCTCCGGGGAGCGCCACCACTCCACGTACTCCTCGCGCAGCGGCCGGAGCAGCCGGAGCGGGGTCAGCCGGCCGCGTCCCGCGGCGGTGCGCAGCGCGCGTCCGAAGGCCAGCGTCATCTGGGTGTCGTCAGTCACAAAGGCCGGCCGGGGCAGGGCCATCCCCCGCCACGGTCCGCACTTCGCCTCGATCATGGCGAGCGTGTTGAACTCGGTGGGGAAACCCAGCGCGTCCCCGAGCGCCAGCCCGATCATCGCCCCGGTGGCCGGGCGCCGGCCGGCGTTCATCCGGCGACCGGCCGGAGCCGGCAGGTGGTGTCGTTTCCGGGGCAGCGGGAAGCCCCCGCGGCGGAGCGGAGATCGGCTCGGATGGTGGTCATACGGTCATCCAAGCCGGTCGGCGGCTCCGGGCGCGAGGGCTTTGCGCGGGAGGGCTCCCAGGAGGGCTGCGAGGCGGGCCTCCAGGAGGGCTTCCAGCGGAACGATCCGGTCGTTCGTGCTGAACGGCGTTCGGTGGGGCGGGGGTTACAGATCGACCTCGCGCATCAGCATGCCCACCTCGGTGTTGGTCAGCCGGCGCAGCCAGCCGGACTTCTGGTCACCCAGCGGGATCGGGCCGAAGCTGGTGCGGACGAGCTTGTCGACCGGGAAGCCGGCCTCGGAGAGCATCCGCCGCACGATGTGCTTGCGGCCCTCGTGCAGGGTGACCTCGACCAGGTAGTTCTTGCCGGTGTTCTGCACCACGCGGAAGTGGTCGGCGCGCGCCCAGCCGTCCTCCAGCTCGATGCCGGTCTTGAGCTGCTTGCCCAGGTCGCGGGGCAGCGGGCCCTGGATGGCGGCCAGATAGGTCTTCTGCACGCCGTACCGCGGGTGGGTGAGGCGGTGCGCCAGCTCGCCGTGGTTGGTGAGCAGGATCAGGCCCTCGGTCTCGGTGTCCAGCCGCCCGACGTGGAAGAGCCGGGTCTCGCGGTTGGTGACGTAGTCGCCGAGGCACTGCCGGCCGTCGGGGTCCTCCATGGTGGAGACGACCCCGGCGGGCTTGTTCAGCGCGAAGAACAGATAGGTCTGGGTGGCGACGGTCAGCCCGTCGACCTTGACCTCGTCCTTGTCCGTGTCGACCCGCAGGCCCTGCTCGGTGACGATCTTGCCGTTCACCTCGACGCGACGCTGCTCGATCAGCTCCTCGCAGGCCCGGCGGGAGCCCATGCCGGCCCTGGCCAGTACCTTCTGCAGCCGCTCGCCCTCCTGCTCGGCGCCGGGGAAGGTCTTGGGGAGGTTCAGCTTCGGCTTGCTGTGCCGCTCGCGGTTGCGCTCCTCGATCTGCGCGTCCAGCTCGCGCGGACGGGCCGGCAGGCTCCGGCCGCCGCGCTTGCCGCGGTTGCCGGGCTGGCCCTCGGCCTTGGTGCGGGGCATGCCGCCGGGGCGGTTCGCCCCGGACTGGCCGGTCGTGCCGACGTCGTAGCGGCGCTCCTCCGGGCGCGGCCTGCTCGGGCGCTCCTGGCCCTGGCCCTGACCCTGGCCTTGGGCCTGGCCGGGTCCCTGGCTCGGGCCGCGGCCCTGGCTCGTGGCCGCCGCCG
>NZ_FMCH01000283.1 GCF_900091855.1 Streptomyces sp. DvalAA-14 | reverse complement strand
GTCCGCCCGGCCGCCGGCCGGCTGCGCCGGGTCCTGCGGCTCCTTCGTGCCGCCGCCGAGCCGATGGCCCTCGCCGCGGAAGACGGCCGGCTCCGCCGGGGCGGCGGGCCGGTCCGCGGTGGCCGGGTCGGTACGCGCCGCGTCCGTACGGGCCGCGTCCGTACGCGCCGGGTCGGCGTCGGATCCGAGCCGGTGGCCCCGGCCGGTGAACGCGTCCGGATCGGCCTTGGCCCCGGGCTTTGCCCCGGACACCGAGCCGTCACCCAGCCGCTGTCCCCTGCCGGAGAAGGCGGCCGAAGGGTCACCGGTCTTCGTCCCGGGGCCCTTCGTGCCGGTCGCCGGGTCCGCGGACTTGCCGTCCAGCCGCTGCCCGGGACCGGTGAACTTCTCCGATCCGGCGGAAGCCGGCGCCCCGCCCGGGGTCGTGGACTCGGCCGTCGAACCCGTGTCGCCGTCCTCGCCGAGCCGGTGCCCGGGACCGGTGAACTTGGCGGCCGCGTTGGGATCCACCGGCGGCGCGGTCTCGTTCCCGTCCAACCGGTGCCCGGCGCCGGAGAACGCCGACTTCCTGGGCGGCTGGCCGGGCTTGGCCTGCTCCGGCTTCTGGGTCGCCGTCTCGGACCCCTTCGAGGGCCCGCGCACAGCGGTGGCCCTCCCCTGCCCGGGAGCGGTGGCCGGGCCTTTGCCCCGGCCGGGCGCCGCTGGGGCCCCGGCCGGCGTCCCGGCGGGCTTCGGGTCCTTCGGGAGGTCGTCGAGAGTGGCGAACTTCTTGCCCTTCGCGGCGCGTCCGGGCTTCGGCGCGTCCGCGCCGCGGCCTGCCGGGCCCGCTCCACCCGCTCTGGCGTCCGCCGCGGCCTGCTCCAGTTTGGCCACCAGCCCCGACAGTGCGGCCCGCGCGTCCCGCAGATCACCGGACGCCTTCAGCGCGTCGGCCTGGGCCGTCTTCGCCTCGGCGTCCGCCTTCCTCGCCGCGGCTTCCGCCACGGTGGCGGCGGCCCGGGCGGCCTTGGCCTTCCCGGCCGAGGCATCGGCTGCGGTCTGCGCGGTCTTCGCCGCGGCGACCGCCTCGGGCGTACCCTCGTCGGCCGCCTGGAACAGCTTCACCCGGGCGTCGTCCGCGTCGGCGTCGGCGGTCTCTTCGCCTCCGCCGATGCCTTGGCGGCGGCCTCGGACGCCTCCTGCGCGGTGTCCGCCTTCGCCTGCGCAGCCACCGCGCGCCGGAACGCGGGCGGCTCCGCCCCGCGCGCCTGTCCCACCGTCTTCACCGCGGAGTCCACGTCCGGCCGCCCCAGCCGGACGTCCTCGGCCGCCTTCTCCCCCCGGGCGAGAGTATCCGCGTGGTCCTGCGCCGCCTTTGCCGCGGCGACCGCTCGGGGCGTCCCGTCGCCGGCCGCGTCGAACAACGACACCCGGGCGTTCTCCTCCGCCGCCCGGGCCGTCTTCGCCGCGTCCGCCGACGCCTTGGCGGCGGTGTCCTGGCGGGCCTTGAAGATGTCGGCGTACTTCTTGGCGATGTCCCCGCGGCTGGGCCTGGTGCCCGCACCGTCCCGCGGACCACCGGCCCCGGGCCCGTCGTCGGCCTTCCGCACCGCCTGGGCCAGGGCGTCCGCGTGCAGCGCCTCGGCCTTCTCCACCGTGGCCACCGAGTCCGACAGCGTGGCGCGCGCGTCGCGCACATCACCGGACGCCTTCCACGCCTCGGCCTGCGCGGTCTTCGCCTCCGCCTTCGCCGTGTCCGCGGCGGCCTCCGCCGCCTTGGCGGCGGCCCGGGCGGCCTTGGCCTTCGCCGCCGAGACCTGCGCTCTGCTCTGCGCGGTCCTCGCCGCGTCCAGCGCCTCGGGCGTACCCTCGTCGGCCGCCTCGAACAGCTTCACCCGGGCGTCGTCCGCGTCGGCGTCGGCGGTCTTCTTCGCGTCGGCCGATGCCTTGGCGGCGGCCTCGGACGCTTCCTGCGCGGTGTCCGCCTTCGCCCGCGCCGACACCGCGTGCGCGAACGCCTGGTGCTCGGCGCCCCGGGCCTGTCCGACCGTCTTCACGGCGGCATCCACGTCCGGTCGGGCCAGCCGGGCGTCCTCGGCCGCCTTCACACCCCGCGCCAGCACATCCGCGTGATCCTGCGCCGCCTTCGCCGCGTCCACCGCACGCGAGGTGCCCGCGTCCGCCGCGTCGAACAACGACACCCGGGCGTTCTCCTCCGCCGCCCGCGCCGCACCCGGCAACCTCGCCGCGGCATCACCCCGCGCCGCGAACAGATCCGCGTACTTCTGCGCGACATCCCCACGACTCGGCCGCCCGCCC
>NZ_FMCH01000320.1 GCF_900091855.1 Streptomyces sp. DvalAA-14 | reverse complement strand
TGGACGGCCGGACCGGCCAGCTTGTTGTAAGCAGCCAGCTTCTCAGGGTCTGAGATGGTGCGGTAGGCGCTGACCCAGTAGCCCTTGGGCATGGAACCTCCAGTGTTGGGATGAGTGCATCTGACGTACGGGTTGGTCCCGGACGAGCGTCGGAGGGCGGGGCTTCGCGGCCGAGAACCAGCCGACGCCGAAGCCGAGCACGCCCGTCGCCGCCAACAGTTCGGCCAGGTCCGACCGGGCGACCAGCAGCCGCGCCTCGGAACGCGCCACCGGGAACCCCCTCACCGGAACCCCGCCGACCGGCTGCCCGGTTACTGCTTCGGCCCTTCGCGGTCCTGGCTTTCGAGCTCTGCCAGATGCTTCAGCGCCGGAAGGGCCGCCACCAGCGTGACCCGCTTGTACCGCCCCGGGCATCAGCACTGCTGGAGAATCTGGGCCTTGCGCCGGTCGTATTCGGCAACGGCGACGGGCACCTGGTCGAAGAAGTCCTCCCAGTACCCGGGACGCTGCCACTCCCGCGGAGCCAGAGTCAAGGCTCCCTCATCCAGCGAAGCAACCCAGCAGGCAGGCACCCGGTCGCTGACGACAGCGAACATGGACGCGTCCCAGAGTCCCGGGCTGTCGAAGGCCCCGGGCGGGCTGTCGACCGGATCCGGGATACGAAGCAGCACCCGGTCCGCTGTGGTGAGCACTTCCACAACGGGGTACTCAGCTCCGATACGGAGGGCCGGGTGGTCGCCGACCACCGCACGGGTCGCGGGACTGATGATCTGGACACAGCGAACGATCACCCGCGCAGGTTACAGGCCGCCTGAGGGACGTCAGCCCGGCGGGCGGCACTGAGGCCAGACAAGCACGTCAGCAGCCGCCGGCCTCAGCTCCCTGCCCGGCCCGTTCTCCGTACGGGCAGTCCCTTTCGCGGCCATGGCCTCGCGTTCGCCGGTCCTCATCCGGAGTCTCAGTAACCCACCCAGCCGGAGGACGTCCGGCAGGTCGGCATGACGAGGGGCTTTTGCACCCGAACGAGGCGACGACGCGGTCGGCTTCGTCCAGGCGTTCGCCGGGACCGGCAAGCCGGTCGCGACCATCTGCCACGGACCGGAAACGCTGGCCGTAGCCGGTGTCGTCGGCGGCCGCCGCCTCACCTCGTTCCCAGCATCCGCACCGACCTGCGCAACGCCGGCGCCGATGTGGGCGGTCGGAGGGAAAGGGCGTCAGCCCTCGCGGCCGAGGAGCCTGGCCAGTGCCTGGGAGCGCTGTGCGACAAGGTCGTCGTAGGTGCCGTCGCGCTCGGCCCAGCGGTGCATGAGGACCCCTTTCACGAGGATTGCACGGGGGGTCGGGTCCTGGGAGAGCAGCTGCATGGCCTCGGTTGCGAAGTCGTCGAGCGGCAGCGCGTTGGGGTTCACCTTTTCCTGGCCTGCCGTTGCGACGGCCGGGCCGGCGAGTTTTTGGGCGCCGATCACCGACAGCAGTTGGAGCTTGTCGTGGCTTTCGGTGCCGGGGGTAGCGGTGAAGAGCAGTAGCGCCTGATCCTGGTCGAGGTCGTACAGCATCTGGCAGTACACCTCCAGCACGCCCAGCTCGGGAGTGCGGATGCGTTTGCGGTGGGTGCTCTGGGCTGTGATCTCGTGCTCGCTCCAGAGCCGGGCGAACTCGGGACTGGCGTCGAGGAGCCTGCGGGCCAGAGCGGCGGCGCGGCTGGCGGGGCCTTGGCGGGCCGCGAGGGCAGCTCGACGCCGCTCCGGGATACAAGCTCTACGCGCTGGCGTTCCTCGAACGTGCCTCCCGGCGCATGCACGCCGGGTGCCGTCCACCCGCACTCGGAAACAGCCTCCAGGCCGGAGGCCCCATCCACGCCGTGTGCGTGGGCCGCTCCGCCGTATCTCCGGGCCGGTCATCGGACGGAGCGTCCGGGCAAGAGAGTAGAGAACGTTCGGTCTTGACAAGTCGAGGCCGTGTCGCCATTCTGTAATGAGAGAGAACGTTCGGTCTCATTAGGTGGTCCAGTGGTGCGTCGTACTGGGCTCCATACGGAGCCAACCGCCCGCCGGCCGGGTCGCGCAGGTCGGTCTGGGCGCGGCGGGAAGACCGTCGAACGGGAAGTGTTCGGAGGCGAGTGCTCGGGGTGGCGTTCACCGAGCATGCGGTGGTCTTCGGCGACGACGATCCGGCCCGGGTGCGGGCGGTCGCCGGGTGAACCGCCGGCGGCGTTGCGAGAGATCGAGGACGCCGGCCATCCGCGGGTGGTACGGACGCTGCGGTGCCAGAACGACGTGCGGGTGCGGGCCGCAGACGGTGCCCTCGTGGACAGTCGAGAGGAGTAACCACCGTGACCATCGCCGTCGACAGCGTCGCAGCAGGCGCCGCGAGCCCGATCGCCGAGCCGACCGCGGCCCGCGCACACCGGACCCGCGCGCACCGGACCCGCGCGGACGCCCTGCGCAACCGGGAGCGGATTGTCGAGGCGGCCGGCGACCTGTTTGTTGAGTACGGCCCTGATGCCCCGCTGGACGAGATCTCCCGCCGCGCGGGCATCGGCAACGCCACCCTCTACCGGCACTTCGCCGACCGCCGCGCCCTCACGCACGCCGTACTCCTGTCCGTCGTGATCCGCACCGCGGACCGCGCCGAGGCAGCGGCTCAGCTGGCCGCGGCCGGTGGCGACCCCCATTTCGCGCTCTCCCGCTTCGTCCACAGCGCGGTGGACGACAAGATCGGCGTCCTGTGCGGACTGTTCGTCAACGGTGACGGCAGCCCCTCACCGGAGATCGCCGCACAGACCGCGCGCCTGGAAGCCGCCGTCAAGGAACTGATGGAACGCGCCAGGAGGGACGGCGGGCTGCGGTCCGACGTGACCCTCAAGGACCTGATGCTGGCCATATCCCGGCTCACCCGCCCGCTTCCAGGCATCGACTGCCCCGTCAGTGACCTGCACCACCACCTGCAGTTCTTCCTCGACGGCCTGAAGACCCCGTTCCCGAATCCGAACGACTGAGCGGGCGCGCGACGCATCGCGCCCCGAGCTCTTTCCTTGTGCGACGTACACAGAAGTGGATTCCTCCATGTCCCAAACCCTCGCGGCCAACGCCAACAAGGCGCTTCCGGATCCCCGGCGCTGGAAAGCGCTGGTGTTCATCTCCATCGCGCAGTTGATGGTCGTGCTCGACGCGACCATCGTGAACATCGCGCTGCCGAGCGCACAGCGGGACCTCCACATCTCCGACCCGGACAAGCAGTGGGTCATCACCGCCTACGCCCTCGCCTTCGGAGGCCTGCTGCTCTTCGGCGGCCGGATCGCCGACCTGTGGGGTCGAAAGCGCACCTTTGTCACCGGCCTGATCGGCTTCGCGCTCGCCTCCGCCATCGGCGGCTTCGCGGGCAACGAGGCGATACTCCTCACCGCGCGTGCCGCGCAGGGCGCCTTCGGCGCGCTGCTGGCGCCCGCGGCCCTGTCACTGCTCGCCACGACCTTCACCGACGCCAAGGAGCGGATCAAGGCCTTCGGCGTCTTCGGTGCCATCGCCGGCGGCGGCGGCGCGGTCGGCCTGCTGCTCGGCGGCGTGCTGACCGAATACCTGAACTGGCGCTGGACCTTCTTCGCCAACATCCCCTTCGCGATCATCGCCGTCCTCGGCGCGTACGTCGTGATCCGCGAGCCGAAGGGCAGTCGCAACCGGTCCCCGCTGGACGTCCCCGGTGCGGTGCTGTCCACCCTCGGTCTGATCTCGCTGGTCTACGGCTTCACTCGTGCCGAGAGCGCCGGCTGGTCGTCGGTCTCCACGATCGGTCTGTTCGTGGCGGCGGCGGTGCTGCTGGCCACCTTCGTGGCGGTCGAATCCAAGGTCCGCCACCCGCTGCTGCCGATCCGGGTGGTCGCCGACCGCAACCGCGGCGGTTCGTACCTCTCGCTCGGCCTGGCGATCATCGGGATATTCGGTGTCTTCCTGTTTCTGACGTACTACCTGCAGGTCATCCAGGGCTACTCCGCGATCAGGACCGGCCTCGCCTTCCTGCCGCTGGTCGGCGCCCTGATCCTCGCCTCCACGCAGATCGGCGCCCGGCTGGTGAACCGGCTGCCGGCCCGCGCTCTGATGGCACCCGGGTACGCGGTCGCCGCCGTCGGGATGCTGCTGTTCACCCAGCTCGACGTCGACTCCTCCTACGCGGGCGGGATCCTGCCGGGCCTGGTGCTGCTGGGCCTCGGCCTGGGTACGGCCTTCACGCCGGCGATAGCGCTGTCCACCAACGGGATAGAGCCGCGTGACGCGGGTGTCGCCTCCGCGATGGTCAACACCTCGCAACAGGTGGGCGGTGCGATCGGCACAGCGCTGCTGAACACGATCGCCGCGACCGCGACCGCCGGCTACCTCGCCTCCCACGCGGCAGGCGCCGGCGATACGAAGCTGCTGCAGGCGCAGGGCCTGGTGCACGGCTACACCCACGCCATCTGGTGGGCGGTCGGCATCGAAGCCGTCGCCGCACTCATAGCGCTGATCCTCGTCACCGCGGGCCGGCCCGGCACCACGAAGGTCGACTCCGGCGCGGACGGGAACGGCACGTCCGACGCGAACTCCGCACAGGACTCGGCGCCGGTGATCCTGCACTGACCGCCGCCACCCGCTGAGCCGCGAGGCTCCGTCCGCCCGGGCGGGGCCTCGCGGCCGTTGACGGCACTGCGGGTGCCGATAATTCATCCGCCGTGCTCACGGCACCTGTGCCCAGTTGAGGCACTCCACCTCGACACCTGGAACTGAACCCGTTCAACGCTGCGGGTGCGGATACATCATCCGCGCAGGTCACGGCCGTGATCGCCGGTCTGCTACCGGCCTGCTCCCAGCCCTCGATGCCTTCACCTGCGCAGGGCATCGCGGTGCGGGACTGGTACAGCCGGAGACAGCGATCAAGGCCATGACCTGGCCGGATTTATCGGCACCCGCAGAATGCGGAAACCCGCGCCGCGCTCTCGTGCCCATCCCGCCGCGGGACCTCCCGCATCGTCTTCCTGGCCGACGCCGCCGGGCCTGCCGCGTCATCAGTTGGCGCGCGGAGACCGGACCCCGGCGACCGCGAGCAGGTCCTGCCGGGACGGCTCACCTCCGCTCGAGCGGAGGTGAGCCGTCCCGGCAGGCGGTCATGCGTGCTCAGGATGATCGCGGGCCAGGGTGGCGATCGCGGCGAGCAGCAGGACCGAACCCACAACGAGGGTCGTGGTGATCTGTTCGCCCAGTAGCACGGCGAGAAACGCCGCGGTAGCGGGTTCGAGCAGGACCAGGACCGCGGCCGTGGCGCCGGGGACGGTCTTCAGGCCCGCAAAATACCAGCGGTAGGCCAGCAGGCTCGGCACGATCCCCAGGAAGATCAGCCAGCCGGTGAACTCCAGCGGTTGGCCGGTCTTCGGCCACAGGCCCTGGACCAGCGCGATGGGCAGCAGAATCAGCGCCCCCGCGCCCCATGTCGTGGCGCCGGCGGTCGCGGCACCGGTCCTGCGGGCCCACAGTGTGACGGCGCTGTAGCCGACGGCCGAGACCAGGGCCAGCAGGACGCCCAGCAGCGTGCGGGGGCCCGAACCCGGGTGTGCGACCAGAAGCACCAGGCCCGCCAGCGCGCACGCGATCGCCACCGCGCCCCGCCTGGTCGGCCGTTCGGCGAACATCAGATGCGCCCCCGCGCTGACCAGAACCGGGCTTGCGCCCAACGCGATCAAGGTGCCCAGCGCCAGGCCCGCGTACTGGACGGCACCGAAATAGGCGGTCTGGTAGACCGCCAGCGCCACCCCCGTCAACACAGCGGTGCGCCGACCGGCCGTGATCCTCGCCGGGCCGGACCCCCGCAGCCGCTGCGCGGCCAGCGCCGCGGCCGCGATGGCGAAACGCCAGAACGACACCGCTACCGGGCCGATGCCGCTGCGGAAGAGCACGTCCGCCGCCGCGCCGCCCGCTCCCCAGGCGACGGCGGCGGCCGCCACGGCCAGTAGTCCGCGCCGGACCGGCGTCAGAGTAAGTGTGGGCATGTGATGCCTCTCCATGGTGGATGCCGGAAGGGTTCCGCACGGTGTGCGGGCGGCATCCACCGCCCCGGCGGCTCAGCGGCCGGGGTCAGGAGTTGGCTGTGCGCCGCCCGCTAACGGACCGGCGGCGGCAGCAACATGGAAAGGCGCATGGCCGGACGGTATCGCGATTTTCTGGTCCTGACCTCGCTTCCCCCGGTCGGCACCCTCACGGGTATCGCCGCCTCGGGGGCGTTTCACCCCCTCCCGTGGCCGGCCGGGGGCCATTGGTGAATCGCAGGGTGGCCCGCGTCAGCCGACGGTGTATCACGTTGGTCACGGTCCAGCGGATCACGGTTTCGGAGTGAGCGAGGTGCATCAGTTCCAGGACCTGGGTGATCATGCCGGGCGCCAGCCCCGTCGATGGCTCGTCGAGCATCAGTACACGGGGGCTGGCGACGAGCGCCCGGGCGATGGAGACCATCTGCTGCTCCCCGCCGGACAGGTCGCCCCCTGCCCGGTCCCGCAGTTCCGCGAGCCGGGCCAGCAGTGTGTCGGTCCGCTCAAGCCGTTCGGCCAGCTCCCTGGGGCGGCGCACGAGATAACCCCCGAGCTGGAGATTGTCATGCACCGACAACCGGGAGAAGACCCGCCGTCCCTCGGGGACGGAGGCATCTTGTACGTCCTGCACCAGGATGTCGCCTGGCAACTCCTGCCCCTGGAAATGGGGTTCGACTCCGGACAGACCTGCTGGCGGCGTCTGTATCGCTGGCAGAAGGCCGGCGTCTTCGGGAAACTGCACCGGCTCCTGCTCACCGAGCTCAACGCGGCCGGCGAACTCGTCTGTCCCGCGCGTGCGTGGACGGCTCTCACGTCCGCGCGAAAAAGGGGCGAGCCGCGACTGGCCCGTCGCCGGACGGCCCGGCCGACCACGACGGCGACCCGAGTCCGTCCTGGGCGACAAGGCGTACGACTCCAAGGCCGTACGCCGGAAGTTGCGGCACCGCAGGATCTTGCCGGTGATCCCCCGCATGGGCGCCCCGAACATCAAGGGCCTGGGAAAGCTCCGCTACGTCGTCGAGCAGACCTTCGCCTGCTCCACCAGTTCAAACGCCTTGCCATCCGATGGGAACGACGCCTCGAACTCCATGACGCCTTCCCGACCATGCTGCAGATCTAGACCACGTGCGGTTGCTGTTGGGGCGTATACTGCATCAGCTCGGTGTGGGGGTGCTCGGGTGAGGCTGGGCAGACGTTGAGCTGTTGTCTGTATCCGCGGCCGATCTGGATGGCGGTGGGCTGGTCGGGGCGAGGCTCACCGCCCCTGGTGGGAATCAGCAGTTCTTGCAGCTCGAACGGAATCCAGTTGCGGTCGCTGCTGCCCCATTCGTGGGAGGGGATGGTCAGCAAAGGGTTCATCTCGGTGTTGCATGCGGGGCAGGACTGAGGGATCGGGTCGGTCAGGCCCCAGGAGGCCCAGCCGCCAACTTTCCAGCCCGGTGCCACTGAGAGGTTGACCCCGTAGAACTCCGCCGGGTACGACGCGTAGCGGCTGTCCGCAGCGTCACCGGCGGCCTCCCACCTGACCCAGTCATCGAGCATGCTCAGTATGTCTGGGCTCAGCACCGAAGGGTGGGGGTATTCGGTGATCTGCTCCGGGAGGAGCAGGCAGGGCTCGGGTAGGTAGCCCTCGTACTGCACCGCGGGCAGCTCCGGAGGCGCGGGCTCGGTTTCGGTCCCGGATAGGCCCTCGGGGGATCGATGCGGGCGAGGGTCTCCCGTTCCTGCGAGGTGAAGTCCCGGCCCTGCGCGGCGCCACGGATCCGGCGTAGCAATTTCAAGTCCGCCAGCGGCATGAGCGGGCCCGTTCCGTACCACTCGTGCGGTCCGTCGCAGTGGGGCCAGGGCTCATCGGCGGGCCACAGCAGCGGACCGCCGACCGAGCTGTGACGCGGGGCCGGGGATGCGGGAACGGGGTGCAACCGGGTCGCCGTACGCGCCAGCGGGGCCAGTTGAGGAAAGAGCGCGGTCACGTCGAGCGGCCGCGGCGGCGTAGTACGCGTGATCTTCATGGCGGGTGATACTGCCAGCAGCCCCTGACACTGGTGCAGATCAAACCACCATCACCGTCCAATCGTTCAGGCGGCGCCAAGGCGTCACACGACCCGGCCGGCCCCTACACCCCCCGCCGACTCGCCGACGACACGCTCGCCGAAATCGCCGACGCGGGCGTCACCGACTACGTCCCCGTCGGACATTCCATGGGTGGCAAGATCGCGCAGCCCATAGCGGCGACCCGGCCCGCCGGCCTCCGCGGGATCATCCTCGTTGGTTCCGCTCCGGCGAAGCCCGCCGCAGGGATCACTCCCGAGTACCGGGAAGGCCTTACCCACGCTTACGACTCCGACGAGTCCGTCGCCGGCGCACGGGATCACATCCTCACCGCGACCGAGCTGCCCGAATCGACCAAGTCGCAGATCGCGACCGACTCGCGGGCCGGCCCCGACGCCGCCCGCACGGAGTGGCCGCTGCGCGGCATGATCGGGTCGACCGGCTCGCCGTGCCGGGCCATGGCGGTCAGGCACCGGTACAGGCCCCGCTGTGGACGAAGGCAGCGCCGGCGAGGACGGAGATGCCGGCGCTGGCGATCATGGCCCGCTGGGCGCCCATCGGCCGACGTTCCGGCTCGCACGGCTCGGTCGGCCGCCCGGCTGCCGTCTCAGCCGAAGGTGTCGCAGGCCACGGGACGGCCGCTGACGTAGCCGGCGGTGAACCAGTGGTCGCGTTGGGCGGCGGAGCCGTGGGTCCAGGTGTCGGGGTCCACGTGGCCCTGGGCCTGCTGCTGGATACGGTCGTCGCCGACGGCGGCCGCGGCGTTCAGGGCGTCGGAGATATCGGCCCGGGTGAGTTTGTCGATCAGGGGGCGGCCGGTGGCACGATCGGGAGTGGACGCCGCGTGGTTGGCCCACACCCCGGCGTAACAGTCCGCCTGCAGCTCGAGTTTGACCGACGCGCTGTCGGCGCCCTGCCGGTCACCGCTGACCTTGCCCGTCGTACCGAGGAGGTCCTGGACGTGGTGGCCGTACTCGTGGGCGACGACGTAGGCCTGCGCGAAGGGGCCTCCCTTGGCGCCGAAGCGGGAGGTGAGTTCATTGAAGAAGCCGAGGTCGAGGTAGATCTCCTTGTCGCCGGGACAGTAGAAGGGGCCTACGTCGGTGGTAGCTGGTCCGCAAGCGCTCTGGGTCTGCCCGGTGAACAGCACCGTCCGTGCCGGGGAGTAGGACCGGCCCTGCCCGGCGAACTCCGAACTCCAGTAATCCTGCACGCTGTTGATCACGCCGACGACCCGGCAGTCGGTACGCGCGTCCGCGTCGGCGCCCGACCGGCAGTCCTGCTGGATGCTGCCGGTCGCCACCGGGGCCGAGCCGCTGTCGGTGCCGCCGCCCGGACTGATGCCGAAGAACAGCGCCACCAGCAGCCCGACCAGGCCGACCGCGCCTCCACCGACGGCCAGGCCACCGCCGCTGATGCCCCGCCGGTCGTCCACCTGCGACGTATCGAGGCCCGCCTGATCGTCGAAATCCACGTCCCACCCCTTCGTCTCGAACCCGTCAGACAGCACATGCCCGCTGACGCCACCGCTATGACCGGCGGACGGCCGCCTGCTGCCCGTGCAGCGCTCCCGCACGGCCTCCCGAAGGATGTTCTCCGGCGGGTGCGGCCGCTGGTGCGCCCGGACACGGTCCCGCGCCGGCACCCTGTCGTGGCTGCCGGCGTCCGACCCCTTCTCGATATGTCACCCTCTGGATGACGCAACAGTTGTCATCGTTCGGATGACGTGCTACAACGGAGTCAGGTGAAGCGCATTGGCAGTTTCTGCCTGAGCCACAATGGAGGTGTTTCGCGATGTTGATGCGCACCGACCCGTTCCGCGAACTCGACCGACTGACCCAGCAGTTGACGGGCCACAGCGGCACCTGGTCCCGGCCCTCGGCGATGCCGATGGACGCCTACCGCGAGGATGACGAATATGTGATCGCCCTCGACCTGCCCGGTGTGACCAGCGACGCGATCGACATCGACGTCGAGCGGAACATGCTGACCGTCAAGGCCGAGCGCCGTCCGGTGCCCACCGCGGACGACGTGCAGATGGAGCTCGCCGAACGGCCGCAGGGCGTCTTCTCCCGCCAGCTCGTACTGGCCGACACCCTCGACACCGAGCGCATCAGGGCCGACTACGAGGCGGGGGTCCTGACACTTCGGATGCCGATCGCCGAGCGCGCCAAGCCCCGCAAGATCACCATCGGCAGGGAGCGCGGCCACCGGCAGATCAGCGGCTCGGTCGAATCCTGAGGCCGGCGATCGTGGAGGGCGGGGGCCGGATTCGGCCCCCGCCGGGCACATCACAAGGGGGCCGTCATGGCGATGCTGTGGGAAGCGTTCCTCGACCGGATTCAGGAGCGCGGGGAGTACGGCGCGCGCGAAGACGCCGAACGGGCCGCCCGCACCGTTGTGGCGCTGCTGGGGGCGCATCTGGTCGGTGACGTACGGGCCGAGCTGGCCGCGCGGCTCCCCGAAGCCTTCGCCCTGATGCTGCTCAACCCCCTGCAGGCCGCTGAGCCGCTGAGCGCGGAACGGTTCGTGCGGGCGACCGCGGCCTGGATCGAGGGCGCCACCGAGCAGACCGCGCTGTGGGACATAGGCGCCGTGCTGAGTGTGACCGCGGACGCCGCGGGTGAGGACCTGACTCGCCGCGTCCTGCTCCACGCTCCCCCCGGGCTATGAACTCCTCTTCGGCCGGCCCGGCACGCCGGCGACCCCGTAGGGCCCCAGCCGCGCCAAGCCGCCCAGCGCCTCCGACGAGGTTCACCCCCACGGCCGCGGCGCCCAGCGGTGCCCACGTCGCCCGGCCGGCGATCGCGATCCGCGCGGTCTCCCGCTCAGTGGTGATCGCGCTGTGGTGATCACACGGTCCCGGACCCTGGCGCGCCCCGGACTCCGGTCTCGGTCAGGAACTGGGGTTGCGATCGCGGAAGGCGGTGGTGCGGAGCTGCTGGGTGTGGGCGGTGAGGGTGTCGACGCGGGCGGCGAGGTCGGGGTGGCCCTGTAGGTGGGAGCGAGTGGCCTGCAGGGCGCTGATGAGGGCGCTGGCGTCGTCTGCGGCGAGGGCCTGGTCGAGGTGGTGCAGGGGTGTTCGCGCATCGGCGGGCAGGTCGGGGAGCGTGGTGATACGAGCGGCGAGGCGGCGCAGGTCGGCGGCGTTGTCGCGGGCCCAGGTGGTGATCGTGCGGTCGGCGGCGCGTCCGTCCCGGACGGCCTGGACGCGTTGTTCGCCGGTGCTTCCTTGGGCGCCGGGGCGCAGGCGCAGGTAGCGGCGTTCGGCTGCCTGGCGGCTGGCGACCCCGAGGGGTGCGGCCAAGTCGGCCCAACTGGCCCCGGCGTCCCGCGCCGAGGTGATGAGGCCGCTCTCCCAGCCGGCGAGTTGTTCGCGGATCCGACGCAGCTGGAGGAGGCAGGCCAGGGCCTGTTCGGGTCCGGCGGTGGCTGCGGCGGTGTCGGCGGCGGTGTCGGCGGCGGTGTCGGCGGCGGTGTCGGCGGCGGTACGGACGGCTTCGTCGATGGCCTGGAGGGCGGTGGCGGTAGCGCGAAGGGAGGCCGGCTGCGGAGGGGGTGGTGCGGGGTCCTGGGCTGCTGTCATGGGACCTGCCTTTCTCGGTCGTCTATCTGATGACTCCTTGCTTGTCATCGTCTGGACGACATGCTACAACGGTTGCAGGTGAAGCGCATGGGCACTTTCTGCCCGGACCGACCGGAGGTGTTTCGCGATGTTGATGCGCACCGACCCGTTCCGCGAGCTCGACCGGCTCACCCAGCAGCTGCAGGGCGTGACCGGCACCTCCAGGCGGCCTTCGGCGATGCCGATGGACGCCTACCGGGAGGACGACGAATATGTGATCGCCCTCGACCTGCCCGGCGTCAGCAGCGACGCGATCGACATCGACGTCGAGCGGAACATGCTGACCGTCAGGGCGGAGCGCCGCCCGGCCGCCAGGGGCGATGACACGCAGATGGAACTGGCCGAGCGCCCGCTCGGTGTGTTCTCCCGTCAGCTGGTGCTGGCCGACACCCTGGACACCGAGCGCATCAGCGCCGACTACGAAGCCGGTGTCCTGACCCTGCGCATCCCGATCGCCGAGCGCGCCAAGCCCCGCAAGGTCACCATCGGCGCCGGTGCCGGTCGCCAGCAGATCAGCGGCTGAACACCCGACCACCGGGCGCACAGGACCGACCTGCGCGAACCCCCTCGCGTCGCGACCTGTGCGCCCGGCGCTCGCGCCCGGCAGGGCGGAGCGGCCCTGAGCGGGGCCGTTCATACCGGACACGCGGATGTATGAACCCGGCGATGCCGGGCACTACTGGGCCAGGCGGGTCCTAGAAGTCGAGGAGTTGACGTGATGACATCCGGCCAGCAGTTCGCAGCAGCGTCCCTCCGGCCCGCGCGGGCGGAGATCGCGGACCTGCCGTGGATCGAGGATGCGGGCAAGGTCGCCCCGGGCGACGCACGGGAGCTGTCGAAGCTGTTCTTCGACCGGCTGCGGAGTCTCGAAGAGGGCACGCGGGAGTACTCCTACGCGCGCGGCACCCTGATCGAGATGAACATGTCGCTGGTCCGCTTCGCAGCCCGCCGCTTCCGCGGCCGCAGCCCGGAGGAGATGGAGGACATCCTCCAGGTCGGCACCGTCGGCCTGATCAAGGCCATCGACCGGTTCGACCTGAGCCGGGAGGTCGAGTTCACCACTTTCGCCGTCCCCTACATCGTCGGCGAGATGAAGCGCTTCTTCCGTGACACCTCCTGGGCGGTGCACGTCCCCCGGCGGCTGCAGGAGCTGCGGTTGGAGCTGGCCAAGGCCCGCGACCATCTCACCGCCCTCCTGGACAGCCCGCCCACCGTCGCGGAACTCGCCGCGTACCTGGAGATCAGCGAGGAAGAGGTCATCGAGGGCCTCATCGCCGCCAACGGCTACAGCGCCGAGTCCATCGACCTGCCCCCCGGCGACACCGAGGAAGACGACGGGCGCTCCTACGCCGACATCATCGGCGCCAAAGACCCCGCCATGGAACTCGTCGAGGACTTCCACGCCCTCGCCCCGCTCCTGGCCGGGTTGGACGACCGCGAAGTTCGTCTCCTGCAGATGCGCTACGGACAGGAGATGACCCAGGCCGAAATCGGCGCCGAACTCGGCTGCTCCCAGATGCACGTCTCCCGGCTGCTGAACCGCCTGCTCGCCAAACTCCGCGCCGGAATGCTCACCGAACACTGATCCCCGGCAGAGCAGTAGTTCCCCACCCTCGCGGCACCCGGCTCCGCCGGGCCGCGCCTCCCGACGCTGACTCCTCCGGTCGGCTCGATGCCGCGATGCTGGCCTCGTCGTCCACCCGCTTCCCGGTCTACGTCGATCCGGCGTGGGAGCCGGTGACGGAGTCGAGTCCGGCGTTCACGTACGTGCAGCAGGCGTATCCGACCACGTCGCACTGGAACGAGGCGGGCGCCCAGCTCGGCGTCGGCTTCCAGGGCCTCCAGAGCACCACGGGGATCGAGCGGGCGTACTACCAGTTCAACGTCGGAAAGGACGTCACGACCGGTGACGTACTGTCGGCGACGCTGAACGCCACCGAGGTGTTCTCCTCGGACTGGTCGTGCACCAACCTGTACACGGTCGACCTGACCAACGTCGACCACATCAGTTCCGCGACCACCTGGAACGCCCAGCCGGCCCGGTTCAGCGACAACAACACGTCCGCGAAGGTTGGTGGCGCCAACGCCAACGGCGGCTGCGTGACCTCCGTGCCCTTCACGGAGGACGTCACGAAGGCGGTCGCCGACGACGGCGACGGCACGCTCACCGTCATGCTCACCGTCATGCTCCACATGGACTCCGAGACCAACACCAACGCCTTCAAGCGCACCTCGGCCAACCCCACCGTCTCGGTGACCTACTTCCCCACCCCGCACGACCAGGGCAACATCCCCTGGGCCACCTACGGCCCGGTCCAGCTGGACGACTCCCTGGTGGCCAGCCCCAACCTGTCCAACGGCGACCTGGTCCTCAACGCCACCGACCTGAACGAGGCAGCAGTCGGCCAGAGCCTGCAGCTGACCGGACCCGGGGCCGAAGCGGGAGCGAGTGAAGACCTGACGAAGCTGGCGGCGAAATACGGGGCCTGCATGCTGAGTTTCAACCCGAAAACCCCGGTTCTCCTGGGCAACGGCACCACCAAACCGATCGGCAAGATACAGCCCGGCGACAAGGTCGAGTCGGGAAACCTTGAAACGGGAAAGAATCAGGGCGGCCATACGGTCACCGCAACGCTCATTAACCTCGATCTTGCATGAGCCCTCGTTGGACGTTGACGGGGGCTTTTTGCTGGGCGGTTCCCGGTTTGTTTGTGGAGATGGGCAGGCCGATGGACCGACTGTCGTGTCGGATGGGCGCCGGGTTCCACGGTCCCGGGGGCGTTCGTGTGCTCGGCGGGGTGGGTCGTTGCGGGTGGTCAGCCGGGGTTGGGTAGGGCTTGCAGCCGGGTGAAGGCGCTGGTGATCGTCTTGGCCCAGGGCCAGTGACGGTTGAGGCGGAGGATGCGTCGGCGGCCGGTGGTGACCAGGCGGGCGGCGGCGGAGAACAGTCTGAGGCGGAGTTTTTGGGTTCCCAGCGGTGGGCGGTGCCGGTCAGGGCGAGCATGGGCATCCAGGCGAGAAGGTCCAGGGCGAGCTGGATGATCTCCAGCCAGAGCTGGTTCCTCGCGGCGTGGTGGAGGGGGAGATTGCGCAGTCCGGTGTCGCGGGCGGCACGGATGCGGTCTTCGGCGCGGGCGCGTTGGCGGTGCCGCAGTTCCAGGGCGGCGGTTGCGGTGCTGGTGGTGTTGGTGGCGAAGCAGGTCAGGCGCATGCCGTCGGCGTCGGTGAACCGCAGCTGTGCGCCGGGGTGCGGCCGTTCTTTCCGAACGATCAGCCGCATACCCGCAGGCCGGCCCTTCAGGACGTCACCGGCCAGTTCGGCGACCCGGGCGCCGTCGCGGACCTGCCCGTCAGGCTCGACCGCCGGCGTCCAGGCCGATGCCGGAACCTTCAGCACGGCCTGGTGGACGGCGTCGGTGATGGTCATCCCGACCGAGTAGCACAGCCACCGCCCCGGCTTGGTGAGCCAGTTGAGGAACTCGTGAGTGCCGCCCGCGGAATCGGTGCGGATCATGGTGCGCCTACCTCGCCGGTAGTGCTCGGGCAGTTGGGCCAGGGCCAGTTTCGTGGCGGTGACGTGGTCGGCCGCGGTGTTGCTGCCCGCGTTCCCCGGTCGCAGCACTGCGGCCACAGGCTCCCCCGACCCGGCCGCTCCGTGGTCGACGAACGCGACCAGCGGATGATGCCCGAACGTACGCTTCCACGTCGCGGTCGCGTCCTGCTTCTCGGAATGCGCCAGGACCAGCACCCCGTCGATGTCCACGATCACCTTCCCGTCCGCGTCGGGGGCATCGGCGCCGGCCAACGTCCAGACCCGCTGGCGGACTTCGGCTCTGGTCCGGCGGATCGCGGTCAGCGCACGGGGACCGGCCCCGGCCAAGACCTCGACCAGCCGCGAGACCGTCGGATCCGAGGCCACCGACCCGAACACCGCCGGTTCGGCCCGCAGCATGGCGATGTCCGACAGGCAGTCCCCGCCCAGCGCCACCGCCAGCGCGAGGTCCAGCAGCACCTTGCCCGGATCGTGCACCGCCCGCGGCTTGCGCCACGGCGCCAGCGCCGCGGACATCGCCGTGTCCAGCCCCGTCTTGCGGACTGTCTCGGCCAGCAGCACCCCACCGGCCTGCGAGACCACCGCGCCGCCGTCGCCCTGGACACGGACAGGCGGATAGAACCCGATACGCTTGTTCACCTGAGAAGTGCTTCTTTCCTCGCAGCTACAGGACTCTCGACAAGCCCTATCGTTGCAGGTCAGGAGCACTTCTCGCGTTTTTAATCAAGACTCGGACGCCCCGTCAGGTGAAAGCCCGAGGCTAGTTTCAATCATTTCGAACAGATGCTCGCTTGCCACAGCGCCCCTCATCGACAACCGGAAGCCGCCGAGTTCGGCTCCTGCGCCAGTGCGGCCTGGTCACCAGGGTGATCACGCCGAGGGCCGTGCCGGCCGGCCCCGCGACCCAGAGCGGCCACGGGTAGACGGCCCCGTCGCTGGTCAGCACCACGAGCCCGTACACCACCGTGTTGACGCTGACCCCGATGAGCCAGAGCGTCCACAGGACAGCCAGGGCGCCGGGCATTCTGCCGGGCCGCCGCCGAACGCGCAGGGGCGCGGCGGCCGGGACGGACTGCGCGGCCGGCAGGTCAAGGGTGAGCACGGTCAGGTCGCGGGCCACTGTCGCCGCGAACACGGAGTCCAACCGCTCCTGATATTCGGGGAGTTGGAGGCGTCCTTCGCCGTATGCCTCAGCCAGCAGATCGGCGACCCGCTGGCGGTCCTTGTCGGATACGCGAATATCTTGCGGCGATATGTCCACGGGCGGCCACCTTATGGCGTGAGATGGGGGACACCGTCATTATGCGGGGTGGCCAGTTGCAACAGGGCTCTCTCCAGGTCGCGTTCGTCCCAGCCGCAGCCGCCGCCGCCCTGGCGGCTCCGCCAGGAGACGTACCCGTCCGGCCTCACCAGCGCCGCTCCCTCCTCGCGGACACCGTGCCGGCGTGTCCACTCGCCGACGGCGTGCGGAGGCAGTTGGAGGATCCGCAGCGGGATCCCACAGCGCAGGCCTACGGCCGCCGCCAGCTCGGCCCCCGACGAGACCGTCGGGTCGGCGGCCTCCGATGTGCGCAGCAGCAGGACGGGGTCGGTCCCGTACTGATCCAGCGTCGACCCCCCTTCCGGGCCGAGCCCGACGTGGGGCGCCCGGCTGCCGGGTCGTCCGTCGGCCGTCAGTACGGAGGGGTCGTCCATGTCGTCCGTGTCGCCAGGCAGTGGCGGCCCCAGCAGCGGTCCCAGCTCAAGGCCGGGGCTGTCCAGGTAGCCCGACAGGCGCGAGCCGCCCAGGGCGAGCGCCGCTGGATCGCCGCGGACGGCGCCGCCGATGAGGCTGGCGACGGTGTTGAAGCAGTCACGGGCCCAGCGCGCCGTACGGGTGGCGACGGTCCGCCGCTCCGTGTCGTACTCCGTCAGCAGGGCCGGGTCCCCCCAGCCAGCCAGTATCGCGGCCAGTCGCCAGGACAGCGAGTCGGCGTCGGCCAGCCCGAGATTGAGTCCCATGGCGCCGGTCGGCGGGATCTCGTGCGCCGCGTCCCCCGCTCGCAGCACCCGCCCGTGAACGAACTGTTCGGCGACCCTGGTCGCGATGGACCACAGCCTGACATCGCGGATCCGCGCCGTCGCGACGGTCGGATGTGTGGCGGGAACTCCGAGCACGGTTGCGAGTACGGCACGGATCCGCTCCGGCGGGTAGCTGTCGACGGTGTCCGCCCGATCGGCCACGGTGGCGACGACCCACTCCCGCACCCCGTCGACAACGAGCAGTTGGGCGGACAGCCCGCAGTCCACCAGATACGTGATGAAGGCCTCCCGCTCCCTGGTCCAGGGCCGCAGATCGGCGGTCACCAGGAAGCTGACCTGCCGGACGACAGCGCGCCGCCGGCCGGCCCCGGGCAGTGCGGTGCCCGCCCCCAGGCCCCGGCTCGCCGTCCGCCAGGACGACGTAGCGCGCGCGCAGTCGCCCGCTCGCGCCCCTGCGGGCCGAGCGTGTCGACCTCCGCCCACCGTGTGCCGTCCTCGACCGCCAGAGCCTCGGTCCCCCACCGCACCGCGCCCGGCGTCCTGGCCGCCTCGTCCGCGAGGATCGCCTCCAGGCGGTCCTGGGTGCACAGCACGCGCGACTCGGGACTGGGCGCCGACGGCCCCCGCTCCCGGGCGGACTCGACCCGGAAGAGTTCCTCGCCGGCAAGGCTGCGGCCGACCACGATGCGCTCGGTCCAGTCCCCTGGAAGGGCCGCGGCGCGCACCTGTTCCGCCAGGCCCCAGCGGCGCAGCAGCTCCATCGAGCGGGTGCTGACCACGCGGGCCTTCGGATAAGTGGTCGGGCCGGCGCCACGGTCCAGCGCCACCGCGTCGACCCCGGCCCGGAGCAGGGCCAGCAGCAGGGCCAAGCCGACCGGGCCGGCGCCGACGATCACCACGTCATGGGTGCGAACCGGGGATGTCACGGGCGGAACACCACCTTGCCGACAGTGCTGCCCGACTCCATCAGCCGCTGTGCGTGGGGGGCTTCGCTGAGCTGGAGTTCCAGTAGCGGCATCTCCACCGCGCCGGCCGCGAGCAGGGCCAGCAGTTCATCGAGGGCGGGGTTGATCGCCTTCACGTTCAGGGCGACCGCTCGGGTCAGGAACCAGGTGTGCAGTCCGAGGTTGCGCCGGGCGTCGAGGAAGGCCTCCGGCATCTCGTCCAGTCGCGGAACGCCGCCGGCCCGGCCGTAGAGAACCACGGTCCCGCCGGGGTGCAGCATGCGGAAGGAGTCGGCGAACCGGGGCCCGGCCACCGCGTCGAGGACCAGATCGGTGCCGTAGCCCCAGGTGGCCCTGCGGACGGCCCGCACCAGGTCCAGCTCGGCCGTCCGGTTGAGCACGATGTCGTAGCCGGCCCGCTTGGCCTGGTCCGCCTTCTCCGGGGAGGAGACAATGCCGATCTTCCGGCCCGGGTGCTCCCGCAGCAGCGCGCCCAGCCAGTGCCCCACCGCGCCCGCCGCCGCGTAGGCCACCACCGACTCGGCGTCCGGGGCCAGGAACTCACGGCGCAGGAACCACGCGCTCAGTCCGGCTGTCGGGGCACACGCCGCGAGCTGGTCGCTTACCCCGTCGGGTACCCGCACCGCGGTCTGTGCCCTGACGCTGACGTACTCGGCGTAGCCGCCGGAGCGGGTCAGCGCCACGATCCGGTCGCCGGGGGCGAAACCGGTGACGCCCTCGCCGACCTCCTGCACGATACCGACCACATCGGTACCTGGTATCCCCGGCAGCACCATCCCGGGATCGCCGCGGCGGCGGGCCTCGACATCGTGGAAGTTCATCCCGATCGCGGTGGCCCGCAGCAGCAGGCCGCCCCGCTCCACTGCGGGCTCGTCGACGTCCGCCAACTCCAGTACCTCGACTCCGCCGATGGCGGTCTGGATCATCGCGCGCACGGTGCCTCCCCATGGGCCAGTACCGCCGCCACCGCGAGACCGCCGCCGTGGGACAGCGAGAGCGAAAGACCGGAAGCGCTTCCGCGGATACGCAGCAGCGGCGCGGAGTTCTCCCGCCGCAATATCTCGATGTCGCGCGGTTCCAGGTCGCCGAAGAGCCGCCGCACGGCCCGTTTGGCGGCGAGGATGGCAGCCAGCCGTTCCGGTGCCCGCCGTCCGCCGAGGCTTCCCAGCTCCCAGCGGGTCAGGTCGGCTGGCAGCGGCGGCAGCACCCGGTCTCCGTAGCGCTCGGCGGCGAAGGCCGCGATGGCGGGGACAGCAGCGACGGGGCGCTGGTGCGCGGTCCACCCCTGGCTGGTCATCGGCCGACCACGACCGCGCCGTAACTGCCGCCCAGCGCGAAGGCGTTGGCCAGGACCGCGTCCTTGGTCATGGCGACGGTGCCATCCAGGACGTGCTGGACCCGGACCCGTCCGACCGGATCGGTCAGACCCGCGGTGGGCGGTACGACGCCGCTGTCCAGTGCAACGAGTCCGGCCAGGATCGCCACCGCGGCACCCGCGCCCTGGGTCTCCCCCACGGCCGCCTTGGGAGCGGAGACGGGGATGTCGCGCCCGAACACCCGCGAGAGCAGGCCCGTCTCCAGGGAGTCGAGTTCGGGCACGCCGTTGGCCGAGGCGGCCACATAGCCGATCTCCTCGGGGGTGACGCCGGCTTTCGCCATCGCACCCCGCAGCACGGCCTCCCACTGAATGCCGCGGGGATCGGCGTCCACCCTGCTTCCGGCCCGCGGCCCGAGAGCGTCGCCGCCGACGGCGCAGCCGAGCACCCTGCCGTAGCTGCGTGCGCCCCGCTCCCTGGCCTGCGCCACCGGCTCGATGACGAACGCCACTCCGGCCGAACCCAGTTGGACGCCCTGGCTCTGCTTCTGGAACGGCTGTCCGAGCCCCGGGGTCAGGTAGTCGTTGTGCCGGCCCGGGGTCGCCAGGTGGAGTCGGACCACCTCTTCCACTGCGAGCACGACGGCATGGTCGACCTCGCCTCGCGCGACGAGCCTGGTCGCGTACTCGATCGCCTGGACCGCCGCGGCGGAACCCGAGCTGAAGGTGGTCCGCGGCCCGCGCAGCCGCAGTGCCTTGCAGACATGTCCCGACGCGGCGGTGAAGACGGTGTTGGGGAAGACCACCGGGCTCGGTTCACCGCTCCGCAGACTGTCCCGGAACCGGGTGATCGCCTGCAACGGGCCGGTCGCCGTCGCCAGGATGACGGCGGTGTTGCCCCGCTGGGCGCTGGTCAGCCGCAAGGCGGCGTCGGTCCACGCCTGTCTGGCCACGGTGAGCGAGAGCCGGCTGAGTGAGTCCAGGTGTCGCCATTCCCCAGGAGTGGCCACACCGCGCGTGCTCAATTCGGGGAGTTCGCCGATGGAATGGGCCCGCAGACCGGTGCCGTCGAAGCTCGTGATCGGACCGATGCCGGTACGGCCTTCCAGCAGCGCCGTCCGCCACTGCTCATAACCGGATCCGATGGCGCCCACCGCGCCCACCCCTGTGATGCAGACCTCGCGGGTGCTCGGCTCCCGCGGTTCCCGGGCGAGGCCGGGGCGGGCGAAGATCAGTGAGCTGTTATCGCCGCCGAAGGCGTAGTTGTTGGACATGGCGATATCGATGTCCGCCCGCCGTGCGGTGTTCGGCACGAAGTCCAACTCGGGCGGCTTGTCGGTCACCTTGAAGTTGATCGTCGGCGGCAGCATCTGGTCGCGCAGTGCGTACACGGTCGCCGCGGCCTCGATCGCGCCGGCCGCGCCGAGGGTGTGGCCGATCATCGGCTTGATGCTGCTGAGCGGCACCAGCGGCGCCCGGTCCCTGAAGATGAGCCGGAGCGCCTTGATCTCCATCAGATCGTTCGACTGGGTGCCGGTGCCGTGGCCGCAGACATAGTCGATGTCCGCGGGGGTCAGCCCGGCATGTGTCAGCGCGCGGTTCATGGCGAGTTGGGCGCCCCGGCCGCTCGGGTCCGCCGCAGTGATGTGGTGGGCGTCGGCGGAGGATCCCCAGCCCGTCAATTCGGCCAGCACCTCCGCGCCTCGGGCTTCGGCATTTTCAAGCGATTCCAGCACGAAGACGCCGGCGCCCTCCCCGAGGACCACGCCGCTGGACTTGCTGTAGGCCTCGCAGCCCTCGGGACCCAATGCCGTTAGGCTCGAGAAGCCCTGCCAGGTGGGGCCGAGCAGTTGGTCCACGCCGCCCGCGATCACGATGTCGCTGTCACCGCAGGCGATCCGCTCGGCGGCCTGCACCAGGGCCCCGGCGCCTGCCGTGCAGGCCGAAGAGATGACGATCCTGGGGCCGGTGACACCCAACTGCCTCGCCACCGCGTCCGCGTTGGCATAGATGAACTGGGCGTAGCCGTCCTCGTAGAAGCCGGGCTGGCACTGGCCGAGGGCCACCCCGACGCGGGAGCGGTCGGCGGAATCCAGGTCGACACCCGAGTCCGCCAGCGCCTCCGTCACCGCTGCCAGCAGGAGCTGCAGCGTCCGGTCGCCCGCCTCCCCGACGCCGCTGTACTCCAGGTCCGCGACCTGGCCGCCGACGCGACACTCGCTGTCCCCGATGTCAAGACCCTGCACCTCGACGACCGCGCACTGCCCCGCCTGCACGTTCTTCCAGAACTCCGCCGCGCTGTCGGCGCCGGCGCAGCGGATGCCGATGCCGGTGACAACCACCCGGTTCGCAGTCATTCAGTCCCCTTCTGCACGCTTTGGTCAGCCGGGAAATCGGCTCTGGCGATCACGCTTCGATAGGAGTGCTCCAACTGGTCGGCACCACGTAGGGGGCCGCGAGGGTGCGGACGAGCGCGCCCGACCCGGTGGTGAACTCCAACCGCGATGCCTGCCATTGACGGGGCACCGCGGCAAGGCCCAACTGCCCCCCGGTGCCCGGCGAATCGACCACGTGCCCGACGCGGCCGACACACTCCGACCCGACGAACAATTCGTCGCCGACCTCCACCCGGCCCGTGTCCATGTCCACACCGAACCCGATGGGGACGCTGACCGCACCGGACACCTGTTGGGCGACCACGGCGTCCCGGCCGACGAAATCAGCCTTGGACAAGTCCACCAACCAGTTCAGCCCGGCGGACACCACCGTGTCCTCCGGGCCCACCTCGCGGTGCAGGACCGGCTGCCGTACCTCCAGCATCGCCGTCTCCAGCGCGCGCCGGCCGACCGGAACGCTGTGCGCGGCCAGCGCTCGCCACAGGTCGGCGGCGAACTCGTTCGGGACGAAGAAGGTGTAGCCGTACTCGCCGGTGACGCCGATGCGCGCGACGAGTATCTCGGTGTCGCCGATCCCCGCCGGCAGGAGGCTCTCGTAGGCCAGTGACACATAGTCCTCGCCGAGCACCTCGTCGACCACGCGCCAGGCCGCCGGGCCCTCGACCGCGAACACCGACATCGTGGAACGCAGGTTCTCGATCACGGCGTCGGTCTCCCCGGGGGCGCCGGCCACCGCGCGCAGCGCCTGCTCCACCACTGCGCTCCGCCCGGGTCCGCAGTGGACCAGGTACTCGCCGTCGACGACCGCGAGCACGGTGACCACGTCGAGCGGCCGGCCGTCCTCCGAAAGCACCAGGGAGGTCTGCACCCGGTCGGGTACGAGGAACTCCACGTCGCGGGTGACGGTCCGGTTCAGTACGTCAGCCGCGTCGGCGCCGGAGATCCGGACCGGCCCGTCGCCGCTGGCGTCCACGAGTCCGACGCCGTCGCGCAGAGCGGCGTACTCCGCCTCGTACTCACCGATCCGCCACACCACCTCGGTGCCGGACACGGTCGCCATCTCCGGGATACTGCCGAGGTGCTCGATCATTACCCTGCTCATACCGGTCTCCCTGCGATTCGCCGTCTCATCAGTCGTGGAACCCGATGTCCAGGGCCCCGTCCGCGGCGAGGGCCCGCCCCACCCGCGCGCTCACCTTGAACTCACTGACACCGCCGAGCCGCGCGGTCAGCTCGGTGTCGATCCGCACCACCTCCCCCGGCACGATGATCCGGCGGAAGCGCAGCCTCTTCACGGCAGCCAGCACTCCCAGCCCCCCGACCGGTGCTGACGGAGCGTCAGTACCGGTCGGCTCCGCGCTCCACAGCACGACCCCGGACAGCTGAGCCATCGCCTCGACGAGCAGCACGCCCGGCAGTACCGGGCGGCCCGGGAAATGGCCCGCCAGGAAAGGGGCGTTGCGGGACACCAGCAGTGTGCCGGCGGCACGCAGCCCTGCGTCGAGCTCGTCGACCCGGTCGAGCAGGGCGAACGGGAAGCGATGCGGCAGGATCTCGTCCAGGTCCGCGGCCATGAGCGGAAGGGCCCGCCCTCCCACTCGCGCGGCGCGGGCCGGCCGCCGGACCGTCAAGCGCGTCTCAGAGCTGGTCACTGATGCGCTCCGCGAGCTTCGCGACCGACCCGAAGGCCTCCCGGTCGTCATCCTCGAGTGACGCCCCGAACAGCGCGTTCACACCGATCGAGATCTCCAGTGCGTCAACACTGTCGAGTTCCAGTCCCCGGCCGAAAAGGGGTTGGTCATCGGTGATCCAGTCCACATCGAAGGGCAGGTCCAACCGTGCCACCAGCATCTCCCTGATCCGTCTGCACAGATCCTGCTGTTCCTTCACCCGCAACCGCATGTCCTCAGGCGTCGACATGACGTTCCTCCCTCTCCCGCTCCTGTAATGCGTTCCGCGACGACCGGCTCCCAGGAACCGGGGCGTCAGTGCCGGATGAGCCCGCCGTCGACGACCAGGGTCGAGCCGGTAACATAAGACGACTCGGGCCCTGCCAGCCATGCCACCGCGGCGGCGACCTCGTCACAGGTGCCGACCCGGCGCATGGGCACCTGACGCAGTTGGTCGGCGAGGGTCTCGGGCGGCATCTTGCGCAGCATGTCGCTGTCGACGAACCCGGGTACGACGGTGTTGACCCGGACTCCGCGATCGGCCACCTCGGTGGCCAGGCTCTTGGTCAGCGCGATGAGTCCGGCTTTGGCGGCGGCGTAGTTGGCCTGCCCCGAAGGGCCGGCCAGTCCGGACACGCTCGACACGTTGACCACGGTGCCGCGCCCTGCTGCCAGCATCATCCGTACGCCGTCCCGGGCGCAGTGGAACGCCCCGGTCAGGTCCGTGTCGATCACCGACCGCCACTTGCGGTCGCTCATCAACACGACGAATCCGTCGTCCGTGAGCCCGGCGTTGTTCACCAGCACGTCCAGCCGGCCGTGGGACCGCCGCAGCTGCCGGAACATCTCGCGGGTCTGGTCCTCCTGGCTCACATCCGCCCGAGCGGCCTCCGCGACGCCGCCGGCCGCCCGGATCTCCTCGACGACGGCGGTGGCCTCCTTCACCCGGGACCGGTAGTTGACGAGCACGTACATGCCATCGCGGGCCAGGCGTTTGGCCACCGCCGCGCCTATACCGCGCGAACCCCCGGTGACCAGCGCGACCGGTCGTTCGGCTGGTTCGGCTGGTTCGGTTCGCTGGGCGCCTTGGGCTTGTTGGGCATCCGCTGTCATCAGATGGTTCTCCCGGCCAGTCGCAGGGGCGTCCGACCCGGATCGCGCAGCGACGCGAGAAACTGCGGAGCGGCCATCGTGGTCACTCGCAGCTGTTCGTAGGGCAGCCCGAGGGACCGGAGCGCCTTGCTGTCGCCCATCTCGATCGCCTCCCGTTCGCCCGATGCGCAGAGGTGCCGGCAGACCAGGTCCCATCGCACCGGACTGGTCAGCTGCTCCACCAGGAACTCCCTGATGGCTCGCTGACTGATCAGCGGCTCCCCGGTGCTGTCCGCCAGCACCGGGATCCTCGCGTTCCGCAGCGGCTGGGCCGCGACCACGTCCTGCCAGGCCGGCCGGGCGCCGGACATCAGCGGCGAGTGGAAGGCGTGACTGACCGTCAGCGGGACGGCTGACGACGAACCCGCCTCGTGCAGCGCCCTGACCGCTTCCGCCACGCCGGCCTCCTCGCCGCTCACGACCACGTTCTGGGGGCCGTTGACCAGCCCCACCACGACCGCCGAGCCGGTCCGCCGCCGTACCATCCGGACCACGTCGACCGCGATCGGCGACGCCAGCCCGGCCACGCTGACCATCGAGCCGCCCAGCGGCAACGCGTCCATGATCGTGCCGCGCCGTGCGGCCAGCGCAATCGCGTCGGCGGGGTCCAGCACATCGGCGGCTGCCAGTGCCGCCAGCATCCCTACGCTGTGTCCGGCGACGGCGTCGTACGCCACCGCCCGCGCGCGGAGTACGGCCAGCGCCGCCAGGCTCACGGTGGTGACCGCGACCTGCGCGGAACCGGTCCGGGTGAGCACGCTGCTCGGGCCGCGGCGCATCAGGGCACCGAGATCCCGCCCGGTGATCGCCGCGGCCCCGGCAAGAGTGGCCGCCGCCTCATCGAAGCCATGGAACAGTGCCTGGCCCATGCCTGTCCGTTGCGTCCCTTGCCCGGGGAACAGCAGCACGGTCACAGGATCACCGCCGATACCAGCCACCGGTCAAGGACGCCGTACCACGCGTGCCCGGGACTCTCGGCGGCAGTATCCCCGGCCGGATCCACAGCGGCGCCGCCGTCCCGGACGACGCCGTCCATCACCGAGTCGATGGCGAGATCGGCCCGGAACCGGTCCAGCACCGCCCGGAACGCCGGCTCGGAAGGGGAGCGCTCCTGATCCGGCCGGGGGACGAAACAGGCGTCCGGGAACCGCCACCCGGCCGGCCGGCGCAGTCGCGCCTTCACCCACGCTTCCTTGGTGCCCAGCGCCGCGCCGACGACGCGGACCAGTTCGGCGTGCCCCAGGTCCGCCGAGCTCTCCACCTCGTGAGCGTCCAGCAGCACATCCGCCGCGGAGCCGCCGAAGTCCCGAACGATCCGGTCTATGCGGTGGAGGTCGACCACATCGATACCGATCCGGGAGAACGGGTCACCGGCCCCGGACCGCCTCACTGTGTCCATAGTGCTTCTCCCCTGGCCTTATTGCCCTAGAACCCGCTGTCCGCCGTCATGCTCGAGATCATGTCGGCCATGTCCGTGCTGGGTCGGTCGAACCACTGGTCGAGGTTGGTCGCGATGAAGACATCGCCGGTCACCTCGGTAAGGCCGTTGAGGTACGCGTCGTTCCCGTCGAGGTACTTGAACGCGATCTTCAGGAAGTCGGCAACCCCAATGCGGACGGTCGTGGCGAACTCGTCCGTGATCGGTACGGCTTCGCACCGGTCCGGCAGGAACTCGAAGCACAGGCGTATCTGTTCGGTGTCGGTGTCGATGACGAAGAGCACCCTGCCCGTCTCACCCTCGGCCTTCTCCGGCCGGAACGCGGCCGGGATGCCTGTCGTCACCAGTTCCAGCGCGCCGGCCACTCCCTCCGGGGTCGCCCGCAGCCGGGCCAGCATCTCCTCGTTGTCCGCCGAGTCGCCGACGATCTCGTCGAGCAGGGCCAGGTACGCGGCCAGGTACTGGAGTGTCTCGTCGGGTGCGCCGTCGGTGGTCTCAGCGGCGTCCGGCACCGCAACCACGTGCACGGGAAGGGTCATACGAGGCTTCTCCTTCGGATGATCGCCGCCGCGGCGACGAGTAGGGCCGCGGTCATCGCCGCGATGACGCCGATCGGCCGGAGCACGTCGCCGATGCCCCCGCTCGTGTTGATCAAAGAGACATAGCCGTCCATCGCCCAGGCGTTCGGGGTGAAGTGCCCGATGGTGCGCATGACTCCACCGACGATATTGAGCGGCCACATGCAGCCTCCGAGCATGCCCAGCGCCACCCCGACGGGCGGTCCGAAGGCGATCGCCTGCGCGGTGGTCCTGGCGGCGAAACCCACCAGCATCCCCAACGCGGCACCGAAGGCGCACAGTGCGAGGGTGAGGGCGCCGACGCCCAGCGGGTCACCCCACCGGACCTTGAACACGGCCGAGCAGAACACCAGGATCACGGCCGCCTGCGCGAGCGAGATGAGAAGCCTGGCGAGCAGTTCGCCTGCGAGCAGGGTCCAGCGGGACATCGGCATGGTCAGGACGCGCCTGGTGATGCCGGTCACTCGGCTCTCGACCAGCGCGGCCGAGGAGGTCATCGAGGTCAGGATCACGAACAGGGTGAGGTTGGACGGCCCGGTGTAGTCGACGCCCAGGCGCATCGCACTCGGCTTGGCGACCGACACCCCCGTGATCGGCGGGAGTTCGACACCTACCGACAGCCGGCGTGCGCGGGCGGTCTCGGCGCGGACCTCCCGGCCGGTCGTCCGGTGCGAGAAGATACCGGCCTGCACCGGCGCAATCTGCTCGTCCAGGATCGAGTTGACCACTGTCCGGATGGTCGTCGCCTGGCTCTGGTCCGGAGTCGTGAGGAAGCGCAGCCGCACCGGGGTCCCCGCGTCCAGCCCGGGACCGAAGTTCGCGGGCACCACCAGACCCGCCCCGACCTGCCCTCTGCGCACCGCGGTTTCGAGGTCCGCGTCGCTGGAGTAGCGCACGGTGTGCAGGGCCGACGACGACTGGATGTCGTGGACCAGCCCCTGTTCGTAGGAGTTGGAGCCGTGGGCGACCACGCCGATGGTGAGCCTCCCGGGGTCGTTGCCCAGCACCAGGCCGACGATCGTGATGATGGCGAAGGGAAGCACCAGCGTGGTGAACAGGATGATCGGCTGGCGGACCAGACGCAGCAGGTTGTTGGCCGCGATCACCCAGATCCTAGGCATGGGAGGACCTCAGCATCCGTCGGGAGAGGAGCACGGAGGGCACACCGGCCACCACGGTGAACCCGATGAGCACCAGCAGGGACGGCGCCACCACCGTGAGGGGATCCTTCGCCGCCACCGAGAGGTCGGTGAACGCCCGAACCGCCCAGCCGTTGGGGGTGAACAGCGCGAGCTGCCGAAGGATCTGCGAACTCTGCGAAGGGGGAACGAAGTTGCCGCCGAGGATGGCGAGTACGAAGGCCATCACCGTGCCCAGGTTGCCGGCCTGCTCCTCGGTCGTGGCGATCAGCACCACCAGTGAGGAGACGCTGATCATCGCCGCTCCCGTGACGAGCACCAGCAGGACCAGCACGGGGGTGCTGCCGAAGGAGGCGCCGAACAGACCGAACACCCCGAGCACCACCGCGGCCCCGGCCAGGCCGACCACGAGTGAGGCGGTGTACCGGGCCATCAGCACCCGCCAGGCCGGCGCCGACGAGAGCACCATCCGCGCGAGGGTGCGCCGCTTCCGCTCGCCGAGCAGCCCGCGGGCCGCGATCTGCCCGCAGAAGAACAGCGCCAGGATCACCATGGACGGCGCGAAGTAACTCGCGGGCGACAGGGTCCGTGCCCCGGTGAAGTCGTTGTCGACGGTGACCGGACTGCGCAGGTCGGCTGCCGCCGTACGCAGCCGCTCGGACGGCGGCTGCCCCCCCGGGCCGGTCGACGCGACTTCGAACGACAGGCGGTTCGCGGCGATCTGCGCGCTGAACCCGTGCACCATCGCCTGCGCGACAGGGGTGCCGAGCGAGCTGTCGGCGCCGGTGATCAGGGTCAGGCGCGCGTCGTTGCCCGAGTTGACCTTCGCGGTCAGCCCCGCCGGGAGAATGATCGCCGCGGCGATCCTGCCGTTCTTGGTGGCGGCTTTCGCCTCGGCCTCGGTCGCGAACGAGACGGTCTTCACCAGCGGCTTGCCGCCGACCCGCAGCCCCGGCACAACGTCTTCGAGGAATATCCCCGCCACCCGGCCGTGGTCGTTGTCGACTGTTCCCAGCGTCGTCGCGCCGGCCGAGCCGATCCGGCTGAAGGCCAGGGTGGTGATGCCGGCCAGGAGCAGCGGCACCAGGAAGACCAGGATCAGGACGGAGCGGTCCCGCCAGCCGTGCCGCAATTCCTTCCGGAAGACCGCCCGGAAAACCGGCGCCCTAGACATCCCGCAGCGCCTTGCCGGTCAGATGCAGGAACACACTTTCCAGGTCCGGTGTGTCAACAGAGAGCGCGGTGACGTCCACACCGTCCCGGGCGAGCGCGGTCAGCACCTCAGGCAGTGAGCCGGCCGCACCGCGGACGGCCACCTCCAAGGCGCCGTCCACCACTTCGACTCCGACCACGCAGCTGAGCGCCGTCAGGTGGGCCGCGGCCCGGCTCGCGTCGCCCCGGCAGGACAGCCGGACCCGCTCGACCTCCGCGCCCAGCGTCTTCATCAGTTGTTCGCGCGTGCCTTCGGCGAGGATCCTGCCTTCGTCCATGATGCCGATGCGATTGCAGATCCGTTCGATTTCGTCCATGTAATGGCTTGTGTACAGGATGGCAATTCCTGAGACACGGAGCTCGTGCAGGCCCTCGAGAATCGCATTTCGGCTCTGCGGATCGACGCCAACCGTGGGCTCGTCCAGAATCAGCACGGCCGGTTCGTGCAGCAGTGCGGCAGCGATATTGAGCCGCCTTTTCATCCCCCCCGAATACGTCCCGACCCTGTCTTTTCCGCGGTCGCCGAGACCGACGAAATCCAGTGCCTCGTCGATGCGCTTCCGGAGCGCTGCCCGGCGCAGCCCGTAGAGATTTCCGAAGAAAATAAGGTTCTCCCGCCCGGAAAGGTCGTCGTAGAGCGCGATGTCCTGGGGCACATAGCCGATCTGGCGGCGCGCCGCGGCCAGCGCCACCGGCAGGCGCTCGGCGCCCAGGGTCACCTCGCCCGAGTCCGGGCCGAGCAGGCCGCAGGCGGTGAGGATGGTCGTCGTCTTACCGGCGCCGTTCGGCCCCAGGAGGCCGAAGCACTCGCCGGCGCTGATCTCGATGCTCACACCGTGCACGACGGTGCGTCCCGCGTAGGACTTCACCACATCGGCGATCCTCAGGACGGGCTCGGTGAGGCCGTCCTTGGGATGCGCCGGTGGTTCCGCAGGCACAACCGCGGAAACCAGGTCCATCATCCATGCCCTTCGGTCGGGAACGCGTTGTCGGCCGGGCGTCGGCCTCTTGACGGCCGGTTGGGCCGCACTTCGCCCCGGGCCCGGTGCGAGCCGGACAGGCGCCCGCACCGGACCCGGAGCGGGTGAATCAGTTGATGTGCGTGCTGGACAGCAGCGGACTGTCCGTGGCGAAACAGGCCGCGGGGGACGAGGTGACCGTCGCGTCGTCCTGGGTGATCTGGCTCGTCACGTTCAGACCCGGGTCGTCGTAGCTGCTGCCGACGATCTGGGTGCTGACGACGCCCCCGCTGGCTCCCGCCTTCAACGTGAAGTTGATGGTCGGGACCTTGACGAGGCTGCCGCCCGCCAGCGGACCGGGGATCGTCAGGGTGACGACGTTCCCGCTCCTGGTGATCGACGGAGTGCCGGTGCCCAGATTGGTGCCGCCGGACAGCGTCTGGTTGAGGATGGTCGCGTTGTTCACCTGGATCTGCAGCGTGAGATCGCCCGCCTCCTGGACCTGGAGGCCGCCGATCGACGCCGGCACCGTCAGCGACGCCGCCGAGCCGCTCGCGGCGAACGTCGCACCGGCGGCCACCGAGGTGGGCGCGGTGCTGGTCATGCTGTCGGTGAGGGTGAACTGCGTCGAGTTCAGCTCGGACTGGCAGTCCAGCGAGAACGGCGTGGTCGTCGCGGCGGACGCCGGGCCGGCCGTGGTGAGCACACTGACAATTCCGAACACCGCGGCGGCGGTCGGCACGGCCAGCGTTCCGAGCAGAGTCTTCTTCTTCATTTTTGAGCTCCTGATCGAAGATTGAACCTTATTAACCGGAAACCCCGGATGGATCGTTTCTCCGTCTTGCTCCAAATTTGGATAACCAGGCTTGATCCCCCTGATAGTGGATTTGTGTGCGAGATGACCTGCTCTCGCAAATCTATCCTTACATTGTGGTGCTCGAGTGTCAATGGATGTGCAATTCACAGGTTAAGCGGAATACTTGAGTGCTATTTCTGCCGGGCATAAATGGGATGTATGCGGGCCGAATTCGCCTGCGAATAGGGACGGGAACACACACGGCTGCCGGCCGCCCCGAAAAGGGCGGCCGACAGCCGTCTTTCAGGCGCCGACTTCCGCCGCCGCCGTGCTCAGCTGATAGCTGATACCGCCGGTGTCGATCCCCGCCGGGCTGATCAGAATCGTGTACGTGCCGGTCGACGGCAGTTCTGCGGTGTCTGTCACCGCGTCGGCGCCGTAGACGGTGTCGCCCCACAGCCAATCGCCGTCGGGGGAGATCAGCTGAACGGAGACACCCCCCGCGTACGTGGACCCGGTGGCCACCGCGGAGATGTTCTGTCCCGCAGTGCCGGTGAAGGTGACGCTCGCCTTCTGGCCCACCGCCGGGGTCGCCAGACCGACCGCCGGTCCGTCGATCGTGGCGGCCGCCGTAACGTCGTCCGGCACCGCGTACGCCTGGACGGTCACGCTCCCGGTGGCGATGCCCGGCGGGTCCACGGTGATCGTGTAGGTGCCGGGCGTGCTCAGCACCTGGCTGTCGAAGAGCAGTGGAGGTGTGTCGCACAGGCCGAAGCTGACCTGATCGCCCGCCGGGTCGAGCAGCAGATACGTACCGAGTCCGCCGTCGGCGTCGGCCAGGTCGGTCGCGCAACTGAAGAAGACGCGCTGGTCGGCCGTGACATTGAAGGTGAAGCTCGACTTCTGTCCGACCGCCGTGGTGGTGAGGGTGACGGGTGGACCGCCGACCGAGCCCGTGGTCTTCAGATCAGTGGGTACCGCGTACACCCGGAAGGTGAAGCTCCCTGTCGCGATCCCCGGGGGGCTCACCTTGATGGTGTAGGTCCCCGCGGTGGGCAGGACCTGGGTGTTGAACAGGGTCGGCGGGTTGCTGCAGTCGCCGAGGG
>NZ_FMCH01000279.1 GCF_900091855.1 Streptomyces sp. DvalAA-14 | reverse complement strand
TCGGCGCGGTGCTGATGCTCACCACGGACGCCGGCCCGGACCGGGCCGCCGCCGCGGTCGCGGTGCCCGCGGTGGTCTTCGGGGCGTTCGTGCCGATGCTGTCGTTCTCGCTGTCCGGGCTGCGGCTGCCACCGCTGCCCACCAACGCCGATCAGTTGCAGGAAGGCATCGAGCCGTACCCGAGCGGCGAGATCACCGCCCGCACCACGGCCACCGACCGCTGGATGACCGGCCTGTACGCGGCCGTCGGCGTGATCTGCGCGGCCTGCCTGGCCGGACTGGCCCACCACCCCCGCACCCCGCAGCTGCTGACCGGCGGGCTGCTGGCGCTGGTGCTGCTGCTGCACGGCCGCAATCTCGGCAACGCCTGGCAGCGGCTGGCGCTGGTGCTGCCGGGCGCGTTCGGCGCGGTGCTGCTGTTCGTGTGCGCGGCCCGGCGGCACGGCGCCGACGGGCAGCTCGGCGCGGTCGCCGCGCTGCTGGCGGTAGCCGTCGCGGTGACGGTCGTGTCGTGGACGGTGCCCGGGCGGCGGCTGCTGCCGCACTGGGGGCGGGCGGGCGACCTGGTGCAGTCCGCGGCGGCGATCGGGGTGCTGCCGTCGGTGCTGTGGGTGCTCGACGTGTACTCCGACCTGCGCGGAATCAAGGGCTGAGGGGGCAGGAGCGTGCAGAGCAGGCGCGATCAGGTACAGGCCCACCGCTTCGTCGTCGCCCGGCTCACCACCGGCTTGATGCGCAGCGACCCGGATGCCCCCGAGAGCCCCAACAGCCGTACCAATCGCGGGATGGTGCTCGGCGGCGCCCTCGGCGTGCTGGTCGCGGTCGGCTTCCTGGTGTTCGGCTTCATCTCACCGGGCGGCTCGACGGCCTGGCAGGACCCCAAGACCCTGATCGTCGAACAGGGCACCGGCAACCGGTACTTGTACGACGGGACGCTGCGGCCGATCCGCAACTACGCCTCCGCGCGGCTGATCGTGGGCCCCGAGCTGGCGTCCCGTACGGTGCCGCGCACCTCGCTGGCCGGCACCCCGCACGGCAGCGCGGTGGGCATCGACGGTGCCCCGGACGCGCTGCCGCCGGCCGGGGGCCTGGACGCGGGCGGCTGGCAGGTGTGCGCGGCGACCCGGCCCGACGACAGCGGCCAACCGGTGGCGGCAACCTCGCTGGTGGTGGACTCCGACCAGCCCGGTACCGGCCTGGGGGGCGGGCAGGCGCTGCTGGTCAGCGGCCCGGACGGCACGTACTACCTGCTGTGGCACGGCAACCGCTTCCGGCTGGCGGCCGGCACGGCCACCGCGGACGCGCTCGGCTACGGCACCGCCGACCCGCTGCCGGTGTCGGCGACCTTCCTGGACGCGCTGCCGGCCAGTACCGACCTGGCGCCGCCGGCCGTACCCGGGCAGGGCGCGGCCGGGCCGGAGTTGGACGGCCGGCCGACCCGGGTCGGGCAGGTCTTCGTGGTGGACACGCCCGGCTCGGCCGAGCAGTACTACCTGCTCCAGCGAGCCGGCCTGGTCCCGATCAGCACCACCCAGGCGGCGCTGGCGCTGAGCGGCCCGGACGAGCGGGAGGCGTCCTACCGGGGCGCCGCTCCGGTGGCCGTGCCGATTGCCGCGGACGCGCTCAACAAGGCTCTGGTGCCGGGGAGTTCGGTGGCCGGCAACGAGGTGCTGCCGGCCGCGCCGCCGGCTCTGCTGCCGGTCGGCGACGGGCAGGCGGCCTGCGTACGGCTGGACGACGACGGCGTCCCTTCGGGCGCGGCCGGCTCGCCGAACGGTGGCGGCGGCAACCGGATCAGCCTCGCGCTGGTGTCCTCGGCCGCCCTCACCGATCCGGCGGCGGCCACCGCGAAGGCCCCGGCCGCCCCCGCCTGCCTGCCGGTGGACGCGGTGGTGGTGCCCCCGGACGGCGGCAGCCTGGTGCGGGCGCTCGGCGCGGGCGGCGGCCAGGTCGGCGCCACCACGTACCTGGTCACCGATGCCGGGGTGAAGTACCTGATCCCGTCCGCCGCGGCGGCCAAGGCGCTCGGCTACGACCTCGGCGCCGCCCGCGAACTGCCCTCGCCGCTCCTGGCGATGCTGCCCACCGGGCCCGATCTGTCCCCGCAGGACGCGGTGCTGGGGCGGTCCGACACCACCGGGACCCCCGGCTGCGCGACCCCGGCCGGCGGCGCGACCCCTGCCCGGACCGCGAGCCGGGCCGCCGCCCGGACCGCAGCCTCGACCGCCGTCCTCCCGAAAACCTGAGTTCAGATGCTTCTCATGCCGCGGAAATGTCGCCGCAGCATTCTCGCTTCCGTGGCCAGAACTCTGGCGACAGATTCTGATGCATCGTCATATTTGTTTCCTTGCAAGCGGGTTGACGCGAGTCCTACGCTGACGCGCGATTGCAATTCGAGTGCGTCACCAACCGCTGTCCGCCCGGTAAGGACCCGACGCCCGACGGCGTCGCATACCGGGTGGCACGGAACCGGTGCCGCCTGCATTTGGGGAAGGACATCGGTATGAGCACCCCGTCCGGCAATCTTCAGCAGTCATCGACCGCCACCTACAGCCAGGCGGTCCAGTCCCTGGAGAACGCCCGGTCCCGTATGACCGCCGTCCAGGGGCAGGTCCGCGACGCGGCCGCCACCTTGAGCAGCCACTACCAGGGCCCCGACGGCCAGGCGTACGCCCAGGTCATGAACACCTGGCTGTCCGAGGTCGACCGGATCAAGGCCACCTGTGAGGCCATGGAGGACCAGCTCGACAACAGCCTCCAGGCGTCGAACAAGGCCCAGAGCGACAACCTCGGCGCGGTCCAGCAGCAGAGCCACCTGTCGATCACCCACGGGTCGACCTCGGACGGCGTCTACTCCGCGATGACCAGCTGACGTTCCCGGCCCGGTTCGCGACCACCCCACCCCCTCGACCTTCAGGAGTGCCATGTCCGCCGAGGACGGCATCTACATCGACCACGGCCAGAGTCTCACCTTCTCCCAGGAGATGCTGGACCAGACCCAGCGCATCTCGGGGATCCTGAGCGATCTGCAGGGCGAGCTCGCCACGATCGTCGGCTCCTGGCTCGGCCCGGACCGCGACATCTACACCAACAAGGTCCAGCCGACCTGGAACGCCGAGGTCGCCTCGCTCAGCACCATCCTGAGCAGTCACGCCCAGACGCTGGACGGGATCTCGGACAACTACAAGCAGACGGTGTACCGCAACTCGCAGGGTTTCGAAGAGATCAAGTTCTGACCGTCGTCCCGGACCCACGTCCCACCGGTTCCCAGACCCGCCCCGCGCACCGCCCGGGGCGGGTCCTTGGGCCGTACCGCCGTCCCGCGGCGAGGAGGCAACCAGCATGGCCGATCTGACGAAGCTCGACTCGCAAGCCCTGCAGGCGTTCATCGACAACGACGTGACCACGTTCATCAACGACATCGTGGCGCTGCGTGCGGCCGGCCAGAACCCGCCGGCGCTCTACGACGTGAGCGCGTCCCCGCACCCGGTGCTGATGGGGCAGATGGGCGGTGACGACTCGACCGGCGGCAAGACCGTGATCGCCAACGCGCAGGCCGCCGCCAAGGCGATCGACCAGGTCCTGAACAAGCACAACACCGCGATGAACGATCTCAAGCGCGAGCTGGAGACCGTGATCACCACCATGCTCAAGACCCAGGGCGACAGCCTGGCGGACATCGACGGCCAGAAGTTCCTCACCGCGATCAAGGACTACGACTCGACCCTGAGCGGCGGCTCCCAGCAGGGTCCGCCCAACACCACTCCCTGACCCAGTACTTGCCCGTGTCCGCCCCGACCCCGTTCCGCTGAGCACATCCCCGGAGGGCCCCGCCATGGCAGCCGACAACTGGGAACACATCATCAACTTGATGACCGGCTTCACGCTGGCCGAGCGCTCGGCGATCGAGGGCAGCAAGGGGGCGGGCGGCATCCCGTGGCTGGACGTGGAGATCAAATCGGTCGGGATGAGCCTGCACGCCGAGAGCACGGCGCACGGCGACGGCATGGGCTTCGACATCCAGTTCTACTCCGGGACCGGGACCGACGTCGGCAAGTACCAGGCGACGGTGACCTTCAAGGACCAGACCGACGGACGCCAGTACTGGAAGCGCTCCGCGGCCGCGCTGGCCGACCTGGTGGCGTCACCGTACAAGACCGCCGGGGTGACCTCCGGCACCGATGTCGGCGGCGATCCGACCCCGGACGCCGGCGTCGACCTCACCAGCTTCAGCACCCTGGCCAAGTCCTTCGACAAGGCGGGGGTGTTCTTCACCAACCACGCCGAGACGCTCAAGCAGTGGGCGGAAAGCCTCGGTGACGAGAACGCGGCGTGGAAAGGCCAGGCGGCCGGCGTCTTCTGGCACCTGATCAACGACCTGCACGACAAGTACGACAACTACACGTCCGAGTTGATCCCGCCCGGCTTCTCCCCCGCCAACACCTCGGTGTCCACGGGGTACGTCTCCACGACCAAGCACGGCGACTCGGTGATCGGCGCGGAAGTGGCGCTGCACACCGCGCTGCAGAGCATGAACGACTCGCTGAGCAAGTACATGAACCAGACCGGCACCCCGATCAGCGTGACGCACCCGGACGGCAGTTCGACCTCGGACATCGTCAGCGGCGACACCCGTGAGGTGCTGTACAAGGTGATGACCGAGATCACCGACTGGGTCTCGGTGCACAACGCACCCGGCGTGGTCGGCTACATGGCGCCCAACCCGTACGGCGGCTACATGGGCAACCCGACCGCGCCCATCCAGTCGTACACCACCAACGCCAACTACAGCGACGCCACCACCTGGGGCAACCTCAAGGACACCAGCACCTGGTCCGGTGCCGCCAACGAAGCGGTCAAGCGGTGGCAGACCAACATCGAGACGAATCTCGACACCCCGGCCCGCGCCGACGTCACCACCCTCCAGCAGTCGTGGTCCCGCGTGCTCGACCCCAACTGGGACACCACCTTCGCCTTCGAGGACACCGACACCACCTCGCTGGCCCAGGATCTCCAGCAGGAGAAGGCCGACATCCAGCAGGACAAGGCCAACGACGAGCAGAACAATCTCAACAACTCGCTGAACGGCCTAGGCGACAACCTCAACGGGCTGGGGAACAACCTCAACGGCCTCGGCAACAACCTCAACGGCCTGGGTGACAACCTCAACAACTTCGGCGACGGGCTGAACAACGGGCTCAACGGCTTCGGCGACAGCCTGAACAACGGCCTGAACGGCCTGGGCGACAACCTCAACAACTTCAGCACCGGACTGGACAACGGCCTCAACGGCTTCGGCGACAGCATCAGCAACGGGCTCGGCGGCCTGAACGGACTGGGCGGCCCGGGCGGCGGCGGCCCGCTGACCGGCCTGAACGGTGACAGCAGCCTCCTGACGCCCAACGGCCCGCTGCCCACCCCCGGCTCCGGCGACTTCTTCACCAATCCCGGCCCCGGCGCCACCGGCGTACGCAACGCGGACGGCAGCGTCACCACCCAGAACGCCGACGGCAGCGTCACCACCCAGTTCCCGGACGGCAGTTCCACCACCGTCAACCCCGACGGGACGATCACCACGCACAACGCCGACGGCACCACGACCACCAGCCAACTCGGCCCGGGTCAGACGCTGACCAACCCCGACGGCTCGACCACCACCGTCAGCGGGAACGGCGAGATCACCACCCACTTCCCCGACGGCAGCACCGTCACCCAAAACGCCGACGGCAGTCTGACCACCACCAACGCGGACGGCTCGACCAGCACCCACTTCCCCAACGGCACCGTGGAGA
>NZ_FMCH01000278.1 GCF_900091855.1 Streptomyces sp. DvalAA-14 | reverse complement strand
GGAGCGACGACTCACCGGCGGCGCCAACACCGGGGTCAACGGCGCCGACTGGAAGTACGACACCGGTCCGGGCAGCAGCTTCGGCACCGGTGAGATCGAGACCATGACCAACAGCACCTCCAACGTCTACCAGGACGGCAACGGCCACCTGGTGCTGAAGGCGCTGCACTCGGGCACCGACCCGCGTTCGGGCTGGACCTCGGGGCGGATCGAGACGCAGGCGGCGACCTTCGGGGCACCTGCCGGCGGTGTGGTGATGATGCAGTCCTCGATCCAGCAGCCGAACCTGACCACCGCCAACGGCGCGGGCTACTGGCCGGCGTTCTGGATGCTCGGCTCGACGCTGCGGTCCGGCGTGGGCTGGCCGGGCTCCGGTGAGGTCGACATCCTGGAGGACATCAACTCCCGCAGTTCGGTGTTCGGCACGCTGCACTGCGGGGTGGGCCAGGGCGGTCCCTGCAACGAGACCACCGGTATCGGCTCCGGCGAGCGCGCCTGCAGCGGCTGCCAGACGGGCTACCACACCTACGCGGTGCAGATCGACCGCTCGGTGTCGCCCGAGCAGATCCGCTGGTACCTGGACGGGAACAACTACTTCACCGTCAACTCCACCCAGGTGGACGCGACGACGTGGGCGAACGCGGTGGACCACCCGTTCTTCATCATCTACGACCTGGCCATGGGCGGCGGCTTCCCCGACGCCTTCGGTGGCGGCCCGAACGCGGCCACCGTCAGCGGCGGGCAGATGAACATCGACTACGTGGCGGTCTACAACAAGGGCCCGGGCAGCGGCACCACCACTCCCCCGCCGGCCGGCACCAACCTCGCCCAGGGCAAGACCACCACCGCGTCCTCCACCGAGAACGCCGGCACCCCCGCCTCGGCGGCCACCGACGGCAACACCGGCACCCGCTGGTCCAGCGCGTTCAGTGACCCGCAGTGGCTCCAGGTGGACCTCGGCGCGACGCACACCATCAACCAGGTGAAGCTGAACTGGGAGGCCGCCTACGGCAAGGCGTTCCAGATCCAGACCTCGGCCAACGGCACCAACTGGACCACGATCTACTCCACGACCACCGGAACCGGCGGCAACCAGACACTCAATGTCTCCGGCTCCGGGCGGTATGTCCGGGTGTACGGGACACAACGCGCGACGCAGTACGGCTACTCCCTGTGGGAGTTCGGCGTGTACGGCAGCTGACCGCACCTCACCGCAGCTCACCGATAGGGGCGGGTCGGGCCTTCGGGCCGGGCCCGCCCCCGCGTCGCTCAGGGCCGCTCCAGGAATGCGAACTGGGCTTCCTTGTCCGGGAGTTCGACCACCGGCCCGAGGGTGAAGCCGGTCCGCACCACCCGCCGCACGGCCCGGAAGTTGCGCGCGTCGGGCTCGGCCACGATGCGGCGGCAGTCCGGGTCGGCCAGCACGAAGGCGATCAGCACGGTCAGCAGGTCCGAGGTGAAGCCGGGCCGCCGGGTCACCTGGGGATCGGGCGGGCCGAGCAGCAGATGGATGCCGATGTCCCCGGGCCGGGCGTCGTAGCAGTCGCCGATCGGGTCGGCCTCGGGCCGGTAGGTCTGGAAGAGGGCGATCGGTCGCCCGTCCCGGTGCACGAGATAGGCGTGGTGGGTGTCGAGCGCGTCGAGGTGGGCGTATATCTCCCGCACTCGGGCCCGGTCGGCCTCCCGCATCCCCCAGAAGCGCGCACGCTCCTCGGTCACCCATCCGTACAGCAGATCCAGATCGCGGTCGGGTTCGACGGGTGCGAGCGTGACGGTGCCGAAGCCCTCGATGTGCTGCCGGTACACGGTCGTGGTCATGCCGCTGGGTACTCCTCGTTCGGGGTCGGCTGATGACGGTCGGTGGCCGCGGGCAGGAGTTCGCCGCGCAGCCAGCAGGGCAACTGGTCGTCGTAGTGGGCGTCCCCCGGCACCCCC
>NZ_FMCH01000277.1 GCF_900091855.1 Streptomyces sp. DvalAA-14 | reverse complement strand
CCCAGCGTCCTGGCTGGCCGACGGCCCGGTGCGCGGCGAGGAGCTGCTCGGCAAGCTGCACACCGCCCCCGGCCTGGAGGCCTGCCGCGCCCTGGACGGCGACGGCGGCCTGATCGGGCACCTCGCCGCGATCCCCGTCGACCTCACCCCCGACGATCCGGCCGCACTGCGCAGCCACCCCCGCTCCGCGCTGGTCCCGCACGGCGGGCACGCCCTGCCTGCCGGCCGGGAGAGCGAGGTGCTGCGCGCGCTGTACGTCCGGGTCGCCGCGCGGCTGGTCGCCGACCGGCGCCTGGTCCACTACGCCTGGGTGCCGGCCGGCGAGACCGCCACCGCGCCCTGGTCCGATCTCGGCTTCGGCCGCGAGCTGGTGCACGGGCTGATGGGCGTCCGCCCGCGGGGCCGGCAGCCCCGCGGCGTCGAGGGCCTCGGCATCCGGCGGGCCGGCCCCGGCGACCTGCCGCAGATCGGCCGGATGGCCGCCGAGTCCTCCCGCCGGCAGCGCGAGTCCGGCGTCTTCCAGCCCCAGCCGGAGGGCGCGCTGGCCGCGCTGCGGCTGCGGTACGCCGACGCGCTCGGCGATCCGCGCTGCGGCGCCTGGATCGCCTCCCGGCGCGGTGAGGAGATCGGCATGGTGCTGCTGCACCCGGCGATCCCCGACCCGGTGATCCCCGAGTCCTGCGTCGAGCTCGCCGAGGCCTATGTGACACCGGCCGCCCGGGGCGAGGGCATCAGCCGGGTGCTGCTGGCCACCGCGCTCGCCTGGGCGTACGACAACGGCCACCGCTACATGTCGGCCCGCTGGCCGTCCGCCTCCCTGTCGGCGGCCGGCCACTGGCCCGCCTTCGGCTTCCGCCCGGTGGCGTACCGGCTCAGCCGGACGCTGGACGCGCGGATCGGCGGCGTGCCGGGGACGTACTAGCCGGCGCCGCCGGGCTGCCCCCGGAGCTGGTTGACCGGCGGCGGACGGTGATCCGCCCGGCGGTGTCGCACGGCGGGCGGGGCCGGCGGCGCACGGCTATGTACTAAGGCAGCTTGATAAGCTAGCTTTAGTATATGAGTGACGAGCTGGACACCGACGCGATCGCCGCCGCCCTGTTCGGATCCGTCAGCCTGCTGGTGCGGCGGATCCGCCAGGTCCCCACCGAGGGCGGGCTCACCGTGCCCGAGCGGGAGGCGCTGTCCCAGCTGGAACGCGGCGGGCCCGCCACCTCCTCGGAGCTGGCCCGGCAGGGGCAGATCACCGCGCAGGCGATGGGGACCACCGTCGGCGCACTGCAGGCCCGCGGCCTGGTCGAACGGAATCCGGACCCCGAGGACGGCAGGCGGCTGATCCTGACGGTGACCGACGCCGGCCGGCAGCAGTTGCGGGACAAGCGCAACGCCCGGACCGAGTTGCTCTCCCGGGTCATGGCCGGCGCCTTCACCCCCGCGGAACTCGCCCAGTTCGCCGCCGCCGCACCGCTGCTGGAGCGGCTGGCCCAGAACATCTGACGTGCGGGGAAGACCGAGGAAGTGACCACAGATGACTGTTCCCGCGGTGACCCACGCCCCGGAGCGCCCGGCCTGACCGGACGGGAGTTCTTCCCGAACCTGATATCCGGACCCTTCCACTCCGGCCTGGTCGTCGTGTTCGCCTTCGGCGCCGTGCTGGCCGTCCTGGCCGCGATCGCCGCCACCCTGCGCGGTGCCTATTCCGCCCCCGCGGCCGAGGGCCCGGCCGAGCACCCCGACCGTCCCTTCCGGCAAGCCGCCGAACACCCGCAGGCGGCCGACACTCAGAGAAAGAACACCATGGCACTGACAACGCTCGACCCGACCTCGGCACTCGTCGTGATCGATCTGCAAAAGGGCATCGTCCCGGCCCGGGAGGACGCTCCCGCCACTCCGGTCGTGCGGCACGCGGCACGGCTGGCGACCGCCTTCCGCCGCCGCGGCCTGCCGGTGGTCCTGGTCAACGTCACCGGCGGGGCGCCGGGCCGGACCGACACCGCCCGGCCCGGCGCGGGCACCGCGGGCCCCGCGGCGTTTCCGCCCGGGTGGTCCGACCTCGTCGACGAGCTCGACGTACAGCCGACCGATCACCTGATCACCAAGCGGCGGCGCAGCGCCTTCCACGACACCGGGCTCGACACGCTCCTGCGCGACCTGGGCGTCACCCAGGTCGTACTGGCCGGCATCTCGACCAGCAGCGGCGTCGAGTCCACCGCACGCGCGGCCTACGACTACGGCTACCACGTCGTCCTCGCGACCGACGCCATGAGCGACCCCGACGCCGACGCGCACCGCAACAGCATCGACCGCATCTTCCCCAAGACCGGCGAGACCGCCACCACGGCCGAGATCACCGACATGGTCGAGGGCACCCGATGAATCTGCTGGGCAAGCTGCTGCGCAACCGCCGGGCGGGCGAGGCCCACGCGGCATGGAATCTGCCGCAGTTGCAGGGCCGCGAACTGCTGAGTGTGACGAGCCGCCGGTTCGCCGACGGCGGCGCGATACCGCTCGAGCACGCGGCCCGGCACATCCGCGGCGGGAATCTGTCCCCCGACCTCGCCTGGAGCCCGCCGCCGGCCGGCACCGCGCAGTTGCTGCTGGTCGTCGAGGACACCGACGTGCCGATCGCCCGGCCCGCCGTCCACTGCCTGGCCCTCATCGATCCGGCCGTGACGCACCTCGACTCCGGCGCGCTCGCCGCTCGGCGACCGGCGGCCGGGGTGCGGGTGCTGCGCTCGACCATCGGCCGCGGTTACCAGGGCCCGGCACCCATCAAGGGCCACGGACCGCACCACTACACCTTCCAGCTGTTCGCGCTGTCCGGCGCCGCGGGCACCGCTCCGGGCGGCCCCGCCGCCGACCGGGCACGGCCCCGCGCCCTGCTCTCCTCGCTCACCGCTCCCGTCCTGGCCCGAGGCCGGCTGACCGGTACCTTCGAACGCTGACGGTCGTTGACGGTCGCGGACCGGTCGGCCGGCACCGGACGAGCGACCGGCGCCGGGCCGCGGCGCGATTCAGGCCGGGAGCGTGCCCTGGATCTGCCGCAGGAAGGCCGCGTTGTCCGGGGTCTGCCGGATCCGCTCCAGCAGGACTTCGAGGCCGGACTGGGCGTCCCGCCCGTGCAGCACCCGCCGCAGGCCGCGGACCACCGACAACTCGGCGGCGGGAAGGAGGAGTTCCTCACGCCGCGTACCGGAGGTCAGTACATCCACCGCCGGGAAGACCCGCTGCTCGGCGAGCGCCCGGTCCAGGTGCAGCTCCATATTGCCGGTGCCCTTGAGCTCTTCGTAGTAGAAGTTGTCGGCCCGCGAGCCGGTGTCCACCAGCGCGGTCGCCAAGATGGTGAGCGAGCCGCCCTCCTCGGCCAGCCGGGCCGCGCCGAACAGCCGCTTCGGGCCGAGCAGCGCCGCCGCGTCCACCCCGCCGGACAGGGTGCGGCCGCTGCCGGACGCCGCCGTGTTGTGCGCCCGGCACAGCCGGGTCAGCGAGTCGAGCAGGATCACCACGTCCTGCCCCAGCTCCACCAGCCGCTTGGCCCGCTCGACGACCAGTTCGGCGACCGCGATGTGCTGCTTGGCCGGCTGGTCGAAGGTCGAGGCGATCACCTCGCCGCGCACGCTGCGCCGCATGTCGGTGACCTCTTCGGGGCGCTCGTCGAGCAGCAGCACCATCAGATGGCATTCGGGGTGGTTGGCGGCGATCGCGGCGGCCACGCTCTGCAGCAGCATGGTCTTGCCGGTCTTCGGCGGCGCCACGATCAGGCCGCGCTGACCCTTGCCGACCGGGGTCATCAGGTCCATGATCCGGCCGGCCGCCGCGCCGGAGCCCTTGAGCAGCCCGCTCTCCAGCCGCAGCGGCTGCCGCGGGTGCAGCGGGGTCAGCTCCGCGAAGTGCCGCCGACGGCCGCCGGGCGGCAGCCCGTTGACGAGTCGCACTTCGGCGAGGGTGCCGGGCCGGCCCGCCACCCCTTCCACCAGGTCCCCCTTGCGCAGACCCGCCGAGCGGATCTGGGCCGCGGGGACCTGGACGTCGTCGGGCGTCGCCAGCCACCCGGAATGACGCAGCCGGCCGGCACCGCCGCCGCTGACATCGAGCACGCCCACCACCCGCATGGGCGCCGACTCCCGCTGTACCTGCGGGCGTTCGAGAATTTCGGTCATGAATCGTCGTCCTTTCGAGGACGGAGGTCGAGCCGGCCGGCCAAGGGCGGGCGGGTCGAGGAAGAAGAGGGAAGAACAGGCAGAAAGCACACACAGGGGAATGCGGTGCGAGCGGATCCGTCACGCTCCACGTACCGCGGGAAACCACCGGAGAGCCGGTGCGGATGACGAGAGGAGTTGAGCGGGGAGATCACAGGGATGCTCCGGAAAAACCAGGGACCGGCGCCTCAGAAGGGCGCGGACTGTGAGTCCCTGCTCGCAGTGTAGCACGCGGGCGTCCGGCCCCGGCTCACTCCACTTCGATGCCGTGCTCCTGCACCAGGTCCAGCAGACCCTCCGGGCCCGGGTAGCCCTTGCCGCCGGGCACGAAGTCCCAGTTCCCGCCCGGTCGCCGCCGGAACGAGCCGAGCACGAGCGCGGTCTCGCCGGGCCGCCCGTCGGACACCTCCAGCCGGTCGGCCTCGGTGCCCGCCGGGTCGGTCAGCCGGATGCGGGCGTCGGTGAAGCCGGACAGGTCGGCGTCCGGATCGGCCTGCGGGTCGATCGCGGCGACCAGCACCACCCGGTCCGCCCGGGCCGGCAGCCGGTCGAAGCTGACCCAGATCGCCGCCTTGTCCTCGCCCAGCGCGGGCATCATCCGCACCGTCCCGTCCGGGGTGCGCGGGTTGTTGTAGAAGACGAAGTGGTCGTCGTCCAGCGCCCGGCCGCCCGCGCAGACCAGCGCGCACACGTCGAGCCGCACCCGGCCGGCCCACCACATGCCCAGCACGCTCGCGTCGTGCGGCTCCGCGTCGTCC
>NZ_FMCH01000171.1 GCF_900091855.1 Streptomyces sp. DvalAA-14 | reverse complement strand
AACCAGGCCGTCGGCGTCTACCAGAGCGCGCTGACCGCGGCCAAGCCGGCAAGCTCGGCACCGTCCCGCCGGCCGTCACCACCTCATGACCACCGCGATGGCCCAGCACACCGACCACGCCAAGGCATGGAACGCGGTGCTGACCGCGGCGGGCAAGCCCGCCATCACCAATGTGCCGCTGTCCAGCCAGCCCCAGGTCACCGCGGCGGTCAAGAAGGCGACCAACGTCGGCGACGTGGCCAAACTCGCCCTGCAGTTGGAGGACCAGGCCGCGCAGACGTATCTCTTCGCGACCTCCACCATCAAGAGCCCCACCGGGATCGAGACCGCGGCCACCATCGCCCCCGTGGAGGCGATGCACGCCTCGATCCTGCATTTCGTGCTGGGCCAGTACCCGGTGCCGGACACCTTCCTGCCCACGAACAAGGCGGCCAGCCCGACGCTCCTGACGGTCTGACCCACCTGACCCGGGGCGGCCCGCCGGAACCCGCGGGCCGCCCCGTCACCCTTCCTGCCCTCCCCAGCTGCGAGGCCCCGTTGACCGCCCCCCGCGTTCCCGTACGCCGCCGGCGCCTGGCCGGTGCCGCACTGGCGGGCGCCCTGCTGGCCCTGGCCGGCTGTTCCGACTCCGGTGGCGGGGGCGGCGGGTCCGGCGCCACCAGTACGCCGCCGACCGGCTCCGCGTCCGCGTCCGCCGCACCGACCGGCGCGCCTTCGGCCACCGTCGTCATCAAGAACTTCGCCTTCGGCCCGGCCGCGCTGACCGTCCGCCCGGGGAGCACGGTCCTGGTGAAGAACGACGACACCACGGCCCACACGCTGACCGCCGTCGACAACTCGTCCTTCGACACCGGCACCATCGGCCCCGGCTCGTCGGCGACGTTCACCGCCCCGAAGCACGCCGGGATGTTCGACTACATCTGCACCATCCACCCGTTCATGAAGGGCACCCTCAGCGTCGGCTGACCGCCGTCCCGGCCCCCGCGGCGGTGACCGGCAGGCGGGCCCACCCGAAGCACCCCGACCCGAAGGCAGGCGGCATGGCGAAGGCCAGGCACCGCACCACCGGAGGCACGATCGCGTATCTCGTCGTCCGGCTGATCGCAGCCGCCGGCCTCGCGGTGAACGCCGGCATCCACGCCGATCTCGCCGACCAGTACGACCTGGTCAGCTCGGACATCAGCGAAGGCGACCTGTTCCGGCTCGAAGCGGGACTGGCCAGCCTGGCCGTCCTGCTCGTCCTGTTCCTGCGCCGCCCGGTGGGCGACATCTTCGCCTGGTTGGTGGCCGCCGGCGGCCTGTTCGCGGTGCTGATCTACCGCTACGACGACCTCGGGTCGATCGGCCCGCTGCCCGACCTGTACGAGCCCATCTGGACCACGGACAAGAAGATCAGCGCGGGCTCCCAGGTCGTGACGATCCTGGCGGTCAGTTTCCTGCTGATCAGCCACTGGTTCAGCAGGCGGCGGCGGATGAAATGACCCGCCTCGCCCGGGGTGCCGCCCGCGACAGGCCGGCTCGGCGGATGAGACGGTAGGGGGATATCCGGGAGGATATGGGGAGGAACATCATCGTTTTCCCGGCGGCTGGAGGGCGGAGCGGTGGACGGGGACGAAGAGCTCGAGCCGACGGCGCCGCCCATGCCGCCGAACGACGACCTGCTGCGGATCGCCGACCAGCTGAAGGAACTGGGCAGGACCCAGGAGAAGCTGCACACGCTGCTGGCCGCGATGCTCTCGGTGAGCCGTGATCTCGACCTGTCGAGGGTGCTGCGGCGGATCGTGACCAGCGCGATGGGCCTGGTCGGCGCGCGGTACGGCGCCATGGGCGTGCTCGCCGAGGACGGCGACGGACTGTCGGTCTTCATCCCGGAAGGCCTGTCCGACGAGGAGGTCGCCGACCTGGCCGGCGTGGGGCTGCCCCGCGGCCGGGGCCTGCTCGGCTACCTCATCCAGCACCCCCAGCCCCTGCGGGTGGACGAGATCCGCGCCCACCCGGCGTCGGCCGGCTTCCCGCCGGGCCATCCGCCGATGGACACCCTGCTGGGCGTGGCCATCACCGTCCAGGGCCGGGTCTACGGAAACCTCTACCTCTCCGAGCGGCGCGACGGCCGCCCCTTCGACGCGCAGGACGAGGAAGTCGTGGTGGCGCTCGCCGGAGCCGCCGCGGTGGCCATCGAGAACGCCCGGCTGTACGAGCAGGTCCGCGCGGACTCCGAGAAGTTCCAGCGCCTGCTGCTGCCCCGGCTGTCCGACCTCGGGCCGTTCCGGGCCGCCGCCGTCTACCGGCCCGCCGCCGAGCCCGATCAGCTCGGCGGCGACTGGTACGACGCCCTGACGCTGCCCGACGGGAGCTGCTGCATGGCCATCGGCGACGTCTGCGGGCACGACCTGACCGCGGCGGCCGCCATGTCCCAGACCCGCAGCATGCTGCGCGCCCTGCTCTACACCCGGCTGCGCCAGCCCAGCCGCATGCTGACCCAGCTCGACCTCGCCCTGAACGCCATGCCCAGCAGCCTCGTCACCACCGCGCTGCTGGCCCGGATCGACCGCCGGGGCGAACAGTGGTCACTGGAATGGAGCAACGCGGGCCATCCGCCGCCACTGCTGCTCGCCCCCGGCCAGGCACCGCGGTATCTCGACGACGACCCCTGCCTTCCGCTCGGCGTGGACCTCAACCTCCCGCGCTACGACAGCAACTGCCGTCTCCCGGACGGTTCCACCGTGGTGCTGTTCACCGACGGGCTGATCGAGCACCGCCATCGCCCGATCCAGACGGGGCTGCGCTCGCTGGCCGAACTGGTCGCCGCCCACGCGTCGCTGCCGCCCGGCGAGCTGTGCGAGCTGCTGGCGGACGAGCACCCGGGCGACGGCCGCGACGACATCGCCGTCATGACCGTACGGGTCCCCGACGCCCCCTGACGCCCGACCGGCGGCCGCGCCGCCGGGGGAAAGGCCGCCGGAAAAGGCCGCCGGAAGGGGCCGCGGGCCTGCGGCCAGTGGCGGTTTTCACACCGGATCGGGGAATGGGGCCTTGTTCTCGGCCGCTGATGGGTACGGCAGGGTCGCCCACCGTGAGACCCCTTGAGAACAAGGAAGTTGATCGTATGTACAAGAACATCCTCACCGCTGTCGACGGTTCCGCGCACGGCACCGCGGTGCTGGACGCGGTGGCGTCCCTCGCCAAGCTGACCGGCGGGAAGGTGCACGTCATACACATCCGGCCTTCCCAGGTCATCGCGGGCGGTCTCACCGGCGGCGCCGTGGTCACCGCGGAGGAGAGCGCGGAAGGCCGGCAGGTCGTCGAGGAGGCGCTGGTCCGGCTGCGGGAGGACGGGATCACCGCGGACGGCGAGGTGGACGAGGGCCTGCGCGAGGAGTTGGCCGCCATTTTGGTGGAGCGGGCCGAGGCGCTCGGCAGCGACCTGATCGCGGTCGGCCCCGGCCACTACAGCGGGATCGCCGCGCTGCTGCACTCGAGCGTGAGCCGGGGCGTGGCGAAGGCCTCGCCCGTGTCGGTGCTGCTCGTCCACAGCGAGGCCTGAACTGCGAGGCCAGAACAGCGCTTCCTGAACTGCGAGCCTGAACTGCGCGGCCTGAACAGCGGGCCTGAACGGCCCGATCGGTCCGCCGGCCGGTTGCTCCCGGCCCGGCGGACCGGCGCTGCCCCCGGGGCGGCTCAGGCGAAGCGGATGATGCTGCCCACCCCGGCCACCAGGCAGTAGATCGCGAACGGGGTGAGCGTCCGGGTGGTGAAGTAGCGCGACAGGAACCGGACGGCGGCGTAGGCGGCCACCCCCGCCACCAGGAAGCCGGCGATCACCTGGCCGTGGATGTGGGCGGCGGCCGGGCCGGCCAGGCTGGGCAGCTTGAGCAGGCCGGCCGCCAGGATCACCGGAGTGGCCAGCAGGAACGAGAACTTGGCGGCGTCCTCGTGGTCCAGGCCGCGCAGCAGCCCGCCGACCATGGTGATGCCGGAACGGCTGATGCCGGCCAGCAGCGCCAGCGTCTGGAACACACCGATGACGGCCGCTTCCCGGTAGCCGAGGGTCTCCAGCGTCCGGGTGGCCGCCGCGGCGGGCAGCACGCCGGCGCCCGGCTGGGCGGGCGGCTGGGCGACGGGTTCGGCCGCCACCTGATACGCGGCGCCTCCCGAGCCGACCGGCACCGGGGTCTCGCCGACAGGCAGGGGCATGCGCGCCTCCGCGGTGCGGCGCAGGCGCTCGCCGAGCAGCAGGATCAGTCCGTTCACGGTGAGGAAGACCGCGGCGGCCAGCGGTTTGGCGAACAGCGTGCGGAAGCTGCGCTCCAGCAACAGCCCGGTCAGGCCGACCGGCACGGTCGCCACCACGACCAGCCAGGCCAGCCGCTCGGTCGACGTCGTGACCTTCCGGGTGCGCAGCGTGGTTCCGAAGGCGCGGATGATCCGGTCCCAGTCCCGCCGGAAGAACACCAGCAGGGCGATCGCGGTGGCCACGTGCAGCGCCACGACGAAGGCGAGGTAGGGGGAGCCGTCGGAGGCGCCGCTGGCGTTCTCGGTGACCAGGTGCTGCCACGAGCCGCCGATGAGCGCCGGGACGAGCACGGAGTGCCCGAGGCTGGAGACCGGGAAGAGCTCGGTCACCCCTTGGAGGCCGCCGATGACCACGGCCTGGAGATAGGACAGATCCGACACGGAGATCCCTTGTGGACGTAGGAGGTGGAGCCGCTCCCCGGCGGTCCGGCCCGGACGCCGCCCGTCGTCGGACCGCATGGCACACTGGCAGAGCAGGCGTGCCTTTACACCGGTGTAGAAGCTCACTGCGAATGTAGAAGACGAGTGGAGGAATGGCAAACCCATGCCGGAGCACACCGACGGGAGCGGCCGCAAGCGGCCCAACGGCGCACTGGAAGCGGACATACTCGCGGCCCTGCACGGGGCCGGAACTCCGCTGACCGCCGGTGAGCTGGTCGAACGTCTCAACAACCGCCTGTCCTACAGCACGGTGGTGACCGTCCTCACCCGCCTGCACATCAAGCAACTCCTCAGCCGCGCCCCCCGGGGCCGCGCCTACGCCTACACCCCGATCGCCGACGAACCGGGCCTGGCCGCCCGCCGCATGCAGCGCGTACTGGACGAACTCCCCGACCGCCAGGCCGTCCTGGCCCGCTTCGTCGACAACCTCTCCGCCGCCGACGAGAACCTGCTGCGCCGCCTCCTCGGCCCCGACCTGGACCGCGACCGCTAGCGACCCTCTCCCGCACGGCACTTGTCCGGATCTTGTAACAGCGGTTCCGGCGTGCGGAGGGCGTCTCTACGCTGAGGGCTCCGCCGGGCCCGATATGGGGGGTGCCCGGCCCTACGTCAGGGACGTTCCATGCTCCGCTCTCGCGTCATCGCCGCCGCGGCCGTCACGGCGGCCGCCGCCGGCATAGCCGTCGCGCCCACTCCGGCCGGGGCCGCCACCGGCTCGCTCCACCTGTACGAGATCTACTACAACAGCCCGGGCAGCGACACCGGCTCCGTCAAGAGCCTGGACGCCGAGTGGGTGAAGATCACCAACTCGACGTCGAAGCCGGTCAGTCTGACCAAGTGGACCCTGACGGACGCCAGCCGCCACGTCTACACCTTCGGCTCCTTCACGCTGGCCGCCGGCCGGACGGTGGCGGTGCACACCGGCAAGGGCACGAACACGTCGACCAACCGCTACCAGGGCCGCTCCTGGTACGTGTGGAACAACGACAAGGACACCGCCACGCTGCGCAAGTCCACCGGTGCGACCGTCGACACCTGCTCGTACAACACCACCAAGTTCGCCTACCGGTGGTGCTGAGCCCCGCCGCGGGGCCGGCCGCCGGGCGCTGACGGCCGGGGCCGCTGCCCGGCCGCCGTCTTCGCGGGGCGCGCCGGGCCGCGGTGGGGGATGATGAGGTATGGCCGACTCGCAGCAGATCCTGTTGGACCGACTGGCCGTCCGGGTCGCCGCCCGCACCGGGCTCGATCCGGAAGCCGCGCGCGCGGCCGTCGACGAGGCGCTCGTGCGGCGCGGCCCCTATCTGCTCGTGGTGCGGGCCGAGGCGTCGGCGATGGCGGAGGAAGCCGCCCGGCCGATCAGGGCCGCGCACCGGTCGTTCAGCGCGGCGCTGCGGCGGGTGTGCGCGGCGGCGGTCCGGTCCCCGGCCGCCCTTCCGGTGGAGGCGGGGATCTCCTCCCGGACGCGCGAGGGCGTACGGGACCACGGCCGGGGCCTGCGGATGGCCGCGCACCATCCGGACCTGGCCGGTCTGGACCGGCTGCTGAACGCGCTGTACGAGCGGCCCGGCGCCTGACCCGCGCGATCACCGCCCCTGCCGTCCCGCTCGGGCGGCGGGGGCGCCGTGTCGTCCGGGTCCGGCCCGGCAGGCGCCGCGGAAACCCGCTGGCCCGCCGGCCGGCCGGTCCCGCATGATGGCCGGACCGCCCAGCCGAGGAGGCCGCTGTGCACGTCCTGCTGTCCGGCATCGTCGGATCCACGGCCTACGGGCTGGCCCGCGCGGGCTCCGACATCGACCGGCTCGCCCTCTTCGCGGCCCCGACCGAGGACCTGCACGGGCTGCACGCCCCCAAGGACTCGCACGTCAGCACCCACCCGGACCGCACGCTGCACGAGGCGGCGAAGTGGTGCCGGCTCGCCCTGGGCGGCAACCCGACCGCGATGGAACTCGTCTGGCTGCCGGACGAGCTGTACGAGATCCGCACCCCGCTCGGCGACGAGCTGATCGGCCTGCGCGGCTCACTGCTGTCCGCCCGGCGCGTCCGTGACGCGTATCTCGGCTACGCCAGCGGTCAGTTCAGACGGCTCAGGGACCGCGCCGACGGCACCTTCGGCGCGGACACCCGCAACCGGACCGCCAAGCACGCCCGCCACCTGCGCCGGCTGTGCCATCAGGGATACGAGCTCTACGCCACCGGCCGGCTGAGCATCCGGGTCGAGGACCCCGACGCGTACCACCGCTTCGGCGAGGAGGTGGCGGCGGACCCCGCCGCGGCCCTCCCGATGCTCCGGCGCTTCGAGACCCTCTTCGAGGAAACCCCGAGCGCCCTGCCCGCCGACCCCGACGAGCCCTCGGTCGAGGCATGGCTCCGGCGGGTCCGGGCGCACTTCTACCACCGCCGGGACGACGCCGGCGCCGGCTGACCGGTGTCGGCTGACCGGCGCCGCTGATCCGTGGCCGGCGCGCGGCCCCCCGCGGCTGAGTGCCGCGCGGGACCGCGCGCCGACCGGCTTCCGTCCGTGCGTGATTACGGGATCTGCTGGTGGAGAGCGGTCACCTGGTCCGGGCTGAGGGTGTAGTTCCAGGCCTGGAGGTCGCTGACCGAGCCGGGGAAGTAGTCGGTCGGGACGCCGTCGTACTGGTCGCGGCCGACCACGAAGGGGCCGGTCGAGGCGTACGAGGTGGCGCCGGTGGTGGTGGCGGTGAGAGTGCCGTTGACGTAGAGACGGATGGTGTGGGTGGTGGCGTTGTAGGTGCCGACCAGGTGCGTCCAGGCGTTGAGGGTGGCCCCGGTGGTGGCGGCGTTCCAGAAGCCCGGGCTGGGCGTGTCGGCCTTGGCGAGGCTGAAGGACCAGCCGGGGGCGCCGGCCCCGACCTCGTTGTACTGGAGGTAGAAGGGACTGTTCTCGGTGGCGGCCTGGGCGGCGACGGTGGCGTTGCGGGCCGGGAGCGCGGACGGCTTCACCCACGCGGACACCGAATAGCTGCCGGTGGTGCTGAGAACGGGCGCGGCGCTGTCCGCCTCGGCGGTCGCGCCGTCGAAGGTCAGCGTCTCCCCGCGGGTGGCGTCGGCCGTCCAGGTGGTGGCACCGGCCAGGGTGAGCGGGTTGCCGCCGACGCCGGTGGTGTCGTTGACGGTGGTCGGGGTGTCGGTGGGTGCGGTGTCGGTGGCGACGGGGAAGCCGTCGCCGTCGTCCAGGGCCCAGGTGTCGTGCGGGGAGAGGATCGAGGTGGTCTCGGCGGCGTAACCGGCGTTGGTGAGGTTGACGTGGTCACCGGTGTCGGCGGCGGCCGCCAGCTTCTCCTCGCCGTCGGCGGCGTCCGGCACCGCGAGGGCGGTGTCGAAGTCCGCGAAGTAGACCGGCGGCGGCACGGTGTCCCACGGCGTGCCCAGCGGCATGCTGCTCATCCAGTCGTTGACGGCGCCCCGGTTGGTGTCGACGTCACTGGTGCAGGGGTCGTTGGGAGTGGCGCCGTCACCCGCGTAGGCGTCGCAGGGGGTCAGGGAGGCGAGCGTGGTGGTGATTCCACGGCTCTGGAGTTGCTGGACGAGCGCGGTGTAGCCGTTGGCCTCCAGATCGTCGCTGCTGTTGCCCTCCAGCAGGTCCTCGAGTCCCTCGGTGATGATGACGTTGCTGATGCCGGGCTGGTCGAGCAGATCGCGGTCGATCCGGGACAGCACCGACGGGCCGCCGATGATCTTGCTGTTGAAGGTCTGCGGGTTGTCGGTCATCAGGTCGTTGGACTCGATGCCCTCGGAGATGGTGCCGTACGGATGCGGCGTGGTGGGTTCGGCGGCGGCCATCGCGTCGGCCACCCGGCTCCCGCTGGTCACCGGGGTGGTGCCGGGCTGGAAGGCGTCGATGAGTCCGTCGCCGAGCAGCGCCTGGGTGGGCGTGCCGGCCGAGGTGACGTCGAGGTTGGTGACCAGGTCGGTGTACCAGCCGTTCCACTGCTGGGCGAAGGGCGTGCCGGTGGTGTCGGTGGTCTTGTCGCCGGCGCCGACCGCGGTCAGGTACTCGTAGGCGGTGTTGGCGAAGGAGTGCTGGACCAGATAGGGCACCGCGTTCGACAACTGGTAGGAGACCAGCAGGTACTGGTTGGCGGTGACGGTGAACGGCAGCGGATCGCTGAACACCGAGCCGCCCTGCGGGATGGTGACGGCCTGGGCGCCGCCGAACTTCAGCGTGCCGGGAGCCCCGGCCGGGATCGGGGACGGCGCCCCGGACCCGGAGTCGACGGCGATGGTGGCATGGCCGATGGACAGTTTGCTGGCGCCCAGCGCGTTGTCGAGCTTGACGCGGACGGTGCCGCCGGACAGCGACGGCTTGAGGGCGATGCGGAAGGTCTGGTTGGAGAAGTCGGCGCCCTGGAAGTTGTACTGGCCCTCGTTGGGGCTCGCCCAGGCGCCGGTCCAGGACTGGCCGCTGGGCGCGGCCGCCGTGGCGCCGTTGGCCTCGGGGGTGCCCGCGGTGGTGTTGCGGGTGGCCATGCCGAAGATGTGCAGCGACGGGGTGTCGTAGCCGATGTGGTTGCCCACGTCGGGCAGCGTCACCGAGGCGATGGTCCTGGTCGGGTCGGTGGGGACGGAGAAGGCGAAGAGCCCGTGCGGGCTGGCGTGCGTGCCGGTGGCGTCGTTGCGGTGCGGCAGGGTGACGGCGGGCAGTGTGCCGCCCATCCACCAGTTGGGCACGGTCAGGTCGTACGGCGTGGTGCTGCCGTCGGTGTAGGTGATGGTGCCGGCCGCCGGGCAGGTGCCCTGCGGGTCGGTGCCGATGAAGCAGTACGAGCCGGAGACGGTGGTGCCCTCCGGCACGTAGGGCGCGGTGGCGTCGCCGGCGATGGCGCCGGGGGTGGCCTGGCTCCCGTAGGTGGTGGTGGCCAGGAACTCCAGGGCGTTGCCCGAACCGGCGTAGGCCACCGTCTGGTTGGCGGCCAGCAGGTTGTCCTTCTGGCCGGCGCCGAAGGCCGGCAGGGTGAAGGTGGCGCCGTCGACGGTGACCTTCCCGCCGCTCGCCCAGCCCGCGTTGGCCAGGTCGGTGGCGGACAGGCTGTCGCCGCTGCCGTCGATGTCGGCCTGCGTGGTCGCGGTGTCCGCGCTGATGCCGGTGTTGTTGAAGCACGCGCTGAGGCTGGCGCAGGGGGTGTTCGGGTCGCCGGTGGCGAGGAAGGGGTAACTGCCCACGCCGGACACGTCACCCGCCGCGTCCACCGCGTAGACGTACAGCGTGTGCGGGCCGGCCGAGTACGGCTTGAGGCTGATCTTGGCGGCGTTGGCGGCGGCCGTCACGACCTCGGAGGCCGGCGGGTTGCTGGTGGCCGGCGCGATGTCCACCGAGTAGTAGAACTTGGTGGCCGAGGTGCCGCCCGAGGTGGCCACGTCGAAGACACCGGTGGTGCCCGCCTGGGCGCCGACCCCGCCGCCGTTGTCCGTGTTCGGGAACAGGTTGTTCTCCGAGGTGACGGTCGGTGCGTTGGGGGCGGTGGGCTCGGCGGTGAAGTGGCAGGTGGGGGACTGGGTGATGACGGTGCTGTCCTCGCCGTCGCTGACCTCGGCCTGCCAGTCGACGGTCTTGCCGGTGGTGAGCGAGCTGACGAAGGCGGCGGGCAGGGTGTACTTGGCGTAGCTGCCGCTGGCGATGTTGTCGTCGCTCAGGCCGGTCGCCTTGGTGGTCGAACCGTCCACCCAGTACTGGAAGGTGGCCCGCAGCTTGTCACCGTCCTTGTCGGACACCTTCGCCTCGAGCACCGGCGGAGTGCTGGCCAGTGTCTTGCCCATGTACGGGTACGGCGCGGTGGTGTCGCAGGCGGCGTCGTCGGCGCCGGAGATCGCGGCCATGGTCGAGGCGGACGGCACCGACGGGATCGTGTTGTAGAAGACCTCCAAGCTGGGGTTGTCCGAGAAGCGGGAGAAGCCGGTGTCGGTGTGGCTGGACTCCAGGCCGTCCTCGCTGAGCGAGGCGGTGAACGAGGAGGCGTGACCCGAGGCGTCGGCCTTCAGCGGGGTCAGGACGTTGAAGCCCTCGGCGACGGACGGATTGGAGGGGCAGTTGTCCGGGTTGTAGGCGCGGGCGAAGCCGGCGGTCGTCGAATAGCTGTTGTTCTTGGGCCGGTTGCTCCAGTCGGTCTTCGACCCGATCCCGCCGGTCCAGTGCAGGTTCACGGTGTAGGTGCCGGAGCAGGCGGCGGAGTAGACCTCGCTGGCCTTCACCGTCGCGGTGTTGATGTGCGCGCCCCAGAGCGTGGAGGACAGTTTCCACTGGTAGACGGCGTGCTCGGCGCCGGTGTGGCAGTCGCCCTCCGGCCAGCCGTTGTAGCCGACCCCCAGGTGTCCGCCGTCGGCCAGTTGACCGTCGTTGTCGTAGAAGGAGACCCCGGGGCAGCCCTGCTTGACCTCGTCGTAGGCGGGCGCGACAGGGTCGTAGGGATGCCAGTTGAAGGTCGGGTCGATGTAGACCGGGAAGACCGTGGACGGCGCTGCCAGCAGGCGCCGGTCCGGCTCGAGCGCCAGGGCCGACGCTGTGGTGCTCGTCGCGACGGGGGCGACCCGGGCGGCCAGTCCGGGATGCGCGGTGTCGGAGGGATCGGCCGCGACGGGGACCGAACCGTCCGAACTCCCGGCGGCGGCGCCCCGGTCGGCCGCGCTCGCCTTCTTGGCCGCGGGCAGCTTCTTGTTGGAGTCCCACATCAAGGGGGTTGCCGCGGTGAGGAGTTCGCGTCCCCGGGTGTCATGGACGGCGAGCCCGCCGTCGGCGGTCGGCAGCAGCCGGCCGCCCTTGACCGTGGTGCCCAGGCGCAGTTCGGCGAGTGACGGATTGCGCGCCGCCGCCGCGGACTTGACGACGAGGGTGTCGGTGAAGCCGCCGCTGGACGTCGCGGCGACCACCAGGTCGACGGACGGCAGCACGGAGGCGTATGTCGCGGTGCTGCCGCTGACCGTGGGTGCGGGCAGCGTGCCGGGCCAGCGCAGGGCGACGGTCACGCCGTCGTAGCGGCTGGTCACCAGCGCGTTGTCGCCGCCGCCGGAGAAGGCGACCGTGCCGTACGCGGCGGCGGCGGGTGACCAGCTGCCGTCCGCGGCCCGGCGGAGCCGGGTGTCGACCGGGACCCAGCCGCCCTGCTTCCGGGCCCGGACCGGCTCGGCGTTTGCGGTGAGTTCGAAGCCGCCGCCGGGAACGGCGCTGATCTGCTGGTCGGCCGTGGTCAGCGCGTCCACGACGGTGGCCTTCCCCGTCGCGCCGGTTGTCGCGGCCGCGGCCCGCATGGCCTGCTGCTGCTGGGCGGTCGGTCCGTAGCCGTCCGGCAGCCGGGGCGTGCCGGGGTCGGCCGGGGAGTCGCCGGTGACCGGGGCGGACTGGCCGGAGGAGTAGTTCGGCTGGGTGCCGGCGGGTGGCGGGGAGGGGGTGGCGAAGGCGGGGACGGTCACCGCGGCGGACGTCAGCAGGGCAAGTGCGGTCAGAACGGCTGTTCTTGTCCGCACTGCCGGGCCGACTCCGCCCCGCCGGGCTGGTTTGTGGTGCAGGCGCGTCACGAGATCTCCCGTCCAGGAGCCGGAGGGTCCGGCCGCAACTGACGCTAGGAGAGGGCAACTGCCCAAGCCAGAGCCGATGTTCGGTGGAACGTTCGATTCCGCCCGAATGTGGCGGAAGTGAGGGGAAGTAATGGAGGTAAAGAGTGTGTCTGGAGTGGGCAACGGATCTCACCTGGGACTTTGCCGTTGGTAGCTTCCCAAGCGATCGAGGGATCGCGCGGACTGCGAGGGGCGGGACACGGTGGCTTCCGGTAGGGGCTTGAACCGAGGCGGCAGGGCGGGCGGAGCGGGTGGACGGACCGGAAGACGGTCCGGACGACGGTCCGGGCATCTGGCACTGCGTGCTTTCACCGCGGCAGTCGGAGCGATGGCCGTATGCGCCGCGCTTCTCCAGGTCGCGCCCGCGGCCGCCGCGGCGACGGTCGCCAAGCCGCCGTCGCCCCCGCACACCAAACCGGTCCCGGTGACCCCGGTGGCCTCGCACTACACCAAGCCGAAGGCGACGCCGTCCTATCGGCCGCCGGCCGTTTCCTGGCCGGCCGGCAGCGCTGATGTCTCCCTGACGACGGCGCCCGGCGGCAGCGCGGCCGGCCGGTCGGCGCCGGTCCGCGCCGGTTCGCTGCCGGTGTGGATCGGCACGGCGACGGCGGCCCGGCCGGCGGCCGGGCACGGGACCTCCGCGGCGAAGAGCGCCGGGACGGCCGCGGTGGCGAAGACCGCCACGCCCGCCGTGCCGACCCCGTCCGGTGTCGGCGTCCAGGTCCTGCCCCGGGCCCGGGCGCAGGCCGCCGGCATCTCCGGCGTGCTGCTCTCACTGACCCGCGAGGACACCGGCAGCGCCGAGGCCGGTGTCGGACTGACCTTGGACTACAGCCGGTTCGCCCCCGCCTTCGGCGGTGACTGGGCCTCCCGGCTGCACCTGGTGTCGCTGCCGGCCTGCGCGCTGACCACCCCCGAACGGGCGAGCTGCCGCACCCAGATACCGGTCGCGTCGACCGACGACGCCACCGCCCGCACCCTCACCGCGAACGTCGACCTGGCCGGCGCCGCGCCCGCCACCGTGCTGGCAGCGGCCGGCTCCGCCGGCGGCGGAGGCGGCGACTTCGCCGCGACCTCGCTCCTGCCGTCCGGTTCCTGGCAGGCCGGCGGCAGCTCGGACGCCTTCAGCTGGTCCTACCCGATCAGCCTGCCCAGCGTCCCCGGCGGCCTGGAGCCCAGCGTCTCGCTCGACTACAACTCCCAGTCCCAGGACGGACTGACCTCCTCCACCAACAACCAGGCATCCTGGGTCGGCGACGGTTTCGACTACGACCCCGGCTTCATCGAGCGCTCCTACCAGTCCTGCGACCAGAACCCGGCGGGCGCCACCAAGACCGAGGACAGCTGCTGGTCCGACAGCAACACCCTCACCATGTCACTGGCCGGACGCTCCTCGACACTGATCAAGGACGACGCCACCGGCGACTACCACCCGCAGGACGACGCCAACGAGCGCATCCAGTACAAGACCGGCGCCGTCAACGGGGCGCAGAGCGGCGAGTACTGGATCGTCACCACCGACGACGGCACCCAGTACTACTTCGGCCTCAACGAGCTGCCGGGCTACACCTCCACCAGCACCGCCACCAACTCGGTGTGGACCGAGCCGGTGTACGCCACCGCCTCCGGACAGCCCTGCTACAACGCGACGTTCGCCAACTCCTGGTGCCAGCAGGCCTACCGGTGGAACCTCGACTACGTCGTGGACGCGCACCAGGACGCGTCGTCCTACTACTACACCGACGACACCGGCTACTACGCCCGCGACCTGGGGACCAGCGCCACCACCCCGTACACCCGCGGCGGATACCTCTGGAAGATCGACTACGGCCAGCGGGCCGGCCAGGTGTACTCCACCTCCCCGGCCGGACGCGTCACCTTCAATGTCAACGGCCGCTGCGACACCTCGCCGACCGGCTGCGCCGTCTCGACCCTGACCTCCAGCACCGCCAAGGACTGGCCGGACGTCCCCTACGACCTGCAGTGCGCGCAGAACGCGGCCTGCACCATCAACTCGCCCACTTTCTGGTCGAAGTACGAGCTGACCGGCGTCCAGACCCAGGCGCTGGTCGGCAGCACCGAGACCGATGTCGACGCGTGGAGCTTCACCCACAGCTTCCCGCCCACCGGTGACTCCACCACGCCGTCGCTGTGGCTGTCGGCCATCACCCGGACCGGCCAGGACATCAGCGCCGGCGGATCGAGCGCCACGCTGCCGATGCCCCCCGTGACGCTGGACGGCGAGGCGCTGTCCAACCGGGTGGACGTCACCGACGGCTACCCGCCGATCACCCGGCACCGGTTGAACAGCATCATCACCGAGAGCGACGAGAAGATCAGCGTCGGCTACTCCTCGGCGGCCTGCGCGTCCGGCGTGCCCAGCGACCCGAGCCAGAACACCAAGCTGTGCTACCCGTCGTACTGGACCCCGGGCGGAGCGACCAAGCCGATCGAGGACTGGTTCAACAAGTACGTCGTCACCGGCGTCACCGAGCAGGACCCGACCAGCGGCGGCGTCCACGACGACATCGCCACCCACTACGTCCCCATCGGCACCCCGGCCTGGCACTACGACGACAGTCCCCTCACGCCGGCGAGCCAGCGCACCTGGGACGAGTTCCGCGGCTACCAGGGCATGAAGGTCACCACCGGAACCGCGCCCGACCCGGTGTCCGAGACCGACTACACCTACTTCCGCGGCATGGACGGCGACACCCTGCCCAACCAGGGCACCCGGTCGGCGACCGTCACCGACTCCCGGGGCGACCCCGCGGTCACCGACTCCGACCAGTACGCGGGCAACACCTACGAGACCGTCACGTACGACGGCGCGGACAGCGGCAAGGTCGTCACCGACACCATCGGCGACCCGTGGACCTCCGCGGCGATGGCCACCCACAGCCTCGGCACCGCGCTGCCCGCCCAGAAGTCCTACCTCACCGGTGAGAGCAAGGAGCGCGTCTACACCCCGTTCTCCGACGGCCGCACCGGCGAGACCGAGACCGACTACACCCACGACAGCTACGGCCGCGTCACCAGGACCAGCGACCTGGGCGACGTCACCACCGCGGCGGACGACCAGTGCGCCACCGTCAGCTACGCCGACAACACCACCGCGTGGATCCTGGACGCGCCGGACGAGAACACCACCGTGTCGGTGAACTGCGCCACCACCCCGGCACTGCCGCACGACGCCGTCTCCGACACCCGGACCTTCTACGACGGTTCGACCACGTTCGCGGCGGCGCCCACCACCGGCCTGGTCACGATGACGCAGAACGCCGCCTCCTACAGCGGCTCGACGCCGGCCTTCGTCACCATGTCCAGCGGCACCTACGACGAATACGGCCGCGCGCTCACCGCGACCGACGCCGACAGCCGCACCACCCGAACCGCCTACACGCCCGCCACCGGCGCGGCCCCGACGTCGGTGGCCATCACCAACCCGATCACCACGCTCATCACCACGACCACCTACGATCCGCTGCGCGGCCTGGCCCTGCAGTCGACCGACCCCGGCGGCTTCGTCACCAAGAAGCAGTACGACGCGCTCGGCCGGATCACCGCCGAATTCAAACCCGGCATCACCGCGGCCTACGAGAAGTACACGTACACCATCTCCAACAGCGCCCCCTCGGTGGTCACCACCCAGACCCTCAACAACGACGCCAAGGACACCTACCGCACCAGCGAAGTCCTCTACGACGCGCTGCTGCGGCAACGGGAGACCCAGACGGCGACGATGGACGGCGGCCGGGACGTCACCGACACCGTCTACAACACCGACGGTCTGACCGCCAGCACCACCGACCCCTACTACACGACCGGCGCGCCCTCCGGCACGCTGGTCCAGGCCCAGTCCGGCACGATCCCGTCATCGACCGGCCTGCTGTACGACGGCGCCGGCCGGCAGACCGCCTCGATCGCCTACGCGCTCGGCACCGAGACCTGGCGCACCACCACCAGCTACGGCGGCAACGTCACCACCACCGTGCCGCCCAAGGGCGGCGTGGCGCAGAGCACCTTCCTCGACGCCCGCGGCAACACCACCGACCTGTACCAGTACCACCAGGGCGTACCGGCCGACCCGAGCGACCCCGCCGCCGACTACTCCGACACCCACTACAGCTACGACGCCAGCGGCAACCGCACCGGCGAGACCGACGCGGCCGGCAACTCCTGGTCCTGGTCCTACGACCTGCTCGGCAACCAGACCTCGGCGGTCGACCCGGACGCCGGCGCCAGCAGCAGTACCTACGACAACGCCGGCCAGCTGCTCACCTCCACGGACGCGCGCGGGAAGCAGACCACCTACACCTACGACCTCGACGGGCGTAAGACCTTCGCGTACGACACCTCGGGCAGCGCGGCCCCGTCGGCCGCGAACGAGATCAGCGCCTGGACGTACGACACCCTGAAGAAGGGCTACCCGACCGCGACCACGTCCTACCAGATGGGCACCACCAGCCCCGCGGTGACGAACACGGTCCTCAACTACAACAGCCTGGGACTGGCCGGCAGCCAGCGCGAGACGCTGGCGAACCTGCCCGCCGCCGAGGCCGCCCTCGCGCCGAGCGGCGGCTATCTGACCAGCCGCACCTACACCGCGGTGTCCGGACTGCCGGCCACCCGCAGCTACGCCGCGGCCGGCGGACTGCCGGGCGAGGAACTCGACTACGGCTACGACCTGTACGGCCAGCCGACCAGCTCGGCCAGCTCCGGCACCACCGCCTGGGACTACGTCGGCGCCGTCGGCTACGACGAGTACGGCAACCCGGTGCAGTACACCATGGGCCCCAACGGCACCTGGGTGGCGCTCACTCTCGGCTACGACCCGCAGACCCAGCGCCCGACCGAGGCCAAGACCACCGACGCCACGGCCACGACGGTCGTCGACGACACCAAGTACAGCTACACCGACGCCGACGTCTCGGCCGGCGCCGGGCTGATCACCTCCACCACCGATCAGCAGAACAGCGGCGCGGTCAGCGACACCCAGTGCTACCAGTACGACTACGCCACCCGCCTGTCGGCGGCCTGGACCGCCACCGACGCCTGCGCCGCCACCCCGGCGCCGGGCAACAGCCCTACCGTCGGCGGCCCGAACCCGTACTGGCAGTCCTGGACCTATGACGCGGCCGGCAACCGCAAGACCCAGACCGACCACGACACCGCCGGCAACACCGCCGCCGACACCGCGACCAGCTACACCTACCCGACGCAGGGCTCGGCCACCGACCAGCCGAACACCCTCAGCGCGACCACCGCCACCGGCCCCGCCGCGACCGCGCACACCGCGAACTACACCTACGACGCGGCCGGCAACGAGCACACCATCACCACCCAGTCCGGCACCCAGACGCTCAGCTGGAACGACCAGGGCAACCTCGGCTCGCTCTCCGACACCGCGACCGGCGGCACCAGTTCGTACCTGTACGACACCGACGGCAACCTGGTGCTGCGCACCGACCCCGGCAAGGCCACCCTCTTCCTGGACGGCCAGCAGGTCGAGGAGAACACCGCGACCGGCACGACGACCGGCACCCGCTACTACGACATCGCCGGCACCACCATCGCCGAGCGCTCCAGCACCGGCGACGTCCAGTACCTGATCCCGGACCGGCAGGGCACCGACACCCTCGCCATCGACTACCAGACGCTCGCCCCGACCCGCCGCTCCTACCTGCCCTTCGGCCAGTCCCGCACCGCCCCGGGGGTGTGGCCGGGCGGCGACGACGGCTACGTCGGCGGCACCCCCGACCCGGCGACCGGCCTGGAGAATCTCGGCGCCCGCGAATACGACCCGTCCAGCGGGCGGTTCCTGTCCCCCGACCCGGTCCTGGAAGCCACCGACCCGACCCAGCTGGGCGGCTACGACTACGCGGGCAACGACCCGGTCACCGGCTCCGATCCCACCGGCCAGATGCTCTACGACGACGTCAGCGGCCTGGGCTTCGGCAACGTCAAGGACATGACCGACTGGTACCACGACCAGGGCTACACCGACAGCCACGGCCACGCGACGCAGAAGTACGCCAAGCTGCGCTACCAGCAGGACGTCAGCTACTACACGTACCAGTACGAGCTCAGCCACCCGCTGCCCAAGCCGAAGGCCAAGCCGAAGAAGAAGTCCATGTGGGGGTCGTTCACCAGCGACCTGAAGAAGGGCGCGGACATCGCCTACCACGTGAGCGGCGCCTCCGACGTGGTCGGCTGCGTCTCCAACCCCTCACTCGGCGGGTGCGCCCAGGCGGCCGGACTGGTCGCGGGCTTCTTCCTCACCGGCGGCGAGGACGAACTGGAGATCGCCGCCTACGAGGCCGGCGAGGAGATGGCCGAGAAGGAAGCCGCCGACCTGGCGGAGGACGGCGCCTCCTGCCTCGTTCCCCACAGCTTCACCGGCACGACCCCGGTCCTCGAAGCGAACGGCACCAGCGAGCCGATCGCCTCGGTCAAGGCCGGCGACACGGTCCTGGCCACCGACCCGCAAACCGGCGACACCTCGGCCCACGCGGTGCAGCGGGTCATCAAGACCACCACCGACCACGACTTCACCGCACTCACCATCACCTCGGCAGCGGCGCCGACGCCGAAGGGCGATCCGGCGAAGACCGCGTCCAGGACGACACCGAAGACGATGCCGGCGTCGGCGTCGACAACGGCGCCGGGCGCGACCGCCGTCCTCACCACCACCTGGCACCACCCCTTCTGGGACGCCACCACCCACCAGTGGACCGACGCGGCCCAGTTGACCCCCGGCACCCACCTCCGCGAGCCGAACGGCACCTTCGCGACCGTCACCGCCATCCGCAATTACCACACCACCGCGATCACCTACGACCTCACCATCGCGGGCCTGCACTCGTACTATGTACTGGCGGGCAACACGCCGGTGCTGGTTCATAACTGCGACGAAGCTGACGATGATCTCCTTGATTTCGCCGACAACATCATGAACACCACGAAATCCGGACCAGGTGGGCGTCCAGCAACAGCCTCCAAGATCACTTCCGCTGACGGCAAAGTACGATATGCAACGAGTGCCGACACTCGTACAGGTTCACTTCCGGAGAAAACCGCGCGCGCGATTGCGGATGCTCAAGGGCACGGAGGTTGCGCGGAAATAAACTGTGCTGCGGCTCTGGAAAACGACAGTATCGAGCTAAGGGGAGCCACAGTACAAACGGTGAAAATTGGCGGAGGTGGATGGAAGGATGGAGGACCCATGTGGAGTTATGAAGAACACGGAGATCTCCTAGGTCCCTGTCCATCGTGTCAGCGAACCCTGCCGCTCCTTGGAATTGGGACCGGTTGACCATGTGGCCAGTTGATCCTCGGCTGAAGTCCGCCCTGGTGAATCTCAGGCGCGTTAAATCAGAGAAGCCAAACAGTGGTACGGACAGCATTGCCTACGCAAAATGGAGGGAGGATATAGGGCGGGCCCTGCTTTTTCTCGCGGAAGTAATTCCATCGAACGAGGAAAAAGTTCGTGTCCGTTCTGAGGCAGAGGCTGCCTTTGCGGAATCAAATGGGATTCGGCAATCCATCGATCCTGCGGAGGACTAGCCGATCCCTTCTTTGAGGCCAGGATCGCACCCTGACTGCGCCGAGACCCACTTTGGTGGCTACTCCATAGGTCCCGTACATTGAAAGGCAAGACGTCCAGAAGCCCCGCCGGGAGGGTTCCAGGCGGGGCTTCTGGGGCTTCTGACGGCAGTAGTTGACGGCAACGTCAGCGGACGACTGCTGCACAAGGCGGCGGTTCGTCGCCGTCGCCGAGTCGGACGGCGGCCTCGGCCGGGGCCCGGAGGGCGTTGCCGAGGAGGTCGATGGCGTCGCGCTGGAGGCGGAGTCGGACGTGGGCGTAGACGGTGGCGGTGACGCCGATGCGGGCGTGGCCGAGGAGTTCCTTGATGACGACGAGTTCGACGCCCTGCTCCAAGAGGAGGGTCGCCGCCGAGTGCCGGAGATCGTGGAAGCGAATGCGGCGCAGCCTTGCGCGGCGGAGCAGGGCGTTGAAGTTCCCGGTGAGGGTGGCTCCTTCGATCGGGTTGCCGTCGGGGCGGGTGAAGACGTACCCGCTCGCCTTCCAGCCCGTCCCTGCCGATTCGCGCTCCTGGCGCTGCCGGGCGCGGTGCTGTTCGAGGGAGCGCAGGCACTCGGTGGGCAGGGCGATGCGCCGCTCGGAGCTCTGCGTCTTGGTCGGCCGGGCAGTCAGGCCGGCGGTGTTGGTGCATTGGAGTGTGCAGCGGAAGCTGGCGGTTCCGCCGGTCAGGTCGAACGTGCCAGGGGCCGGGGGTGCGTCCAAATTTTCTCTACGAGGTTCAAGGCGGCCCCTGCCCGTCTGAGCCGGCCGGACATCGCCGACCGACCCACCGTCGGGCGAGCAACGCCCGTTCCGGGCGTCGGCGAGCGACCAGACCCAGGCGCAAGCTGGGCCCAACCTGGTTCCATCAGAGGCAGGTTGAGGGCGTAGAGTCCCGGTGCTTCGCACAGCATGTTGTCGCCTACGACCGTCCTTCGGCCGGATCGCAGGCACAGGGCAAGCCAGGGGCTCGGCCCTTCACGTCCGACGCCGGGCGCACCGGGTGCGGTGGCCGGCGACGCCTCCGGCGGGGGGGCGAAGTTCCCGACCGTCTGCCGTCGACCACCCCCTCCCGCCCTGCTTCCGGGCTACAGGGCTGGCCGACCTACGAGCCCCGCCGCACGCCGACCGAGGGCCGCCTCGGCAATCGACCGCCGAACCGCCGAGAGGCGACCGGCCTTCCCGATTGGTCTAGACCCTTGACGGCAGTAGTGACGGCAACAACCACGGACAACCACGGCCGAACGCGCACTTCGGCGAACCGCTGAATATCGCTTGACCTGCGAAAACGCAGGTAGAGCGGGTGCACGTGTCACACGTACTATGTACTCGCCGGGACCACGCCGGTCCTGGTGCACAACTGCGACGGTATTGACCAAGAATTCGGCGGGCTCGATGAAGATACATACAATTCCATCGATGATGCTCACGGGCCGCAGATTGCCGATGGTGCCGACTATCAGGTGCAGCGAATGAATTCAGCCGATGGTCCGGAGGCCACGGCTCAGGAGACCAAAAACGCTGGCGATCACGTGATACCGGGAATTGGACACGATCCCGCCGGACTCGGGAACTACTTTGCGAGTTTCAAGAATGCAACTTTCACTCACGTGGACGCCGTGGTGAGGAGTGGGAGTTCCGGGGCAGAGGCCCTCTACGATTCAAATAAGGGCGTCGCGATTATTCGGAATACTCGAATGATCCACGGCTATACAATGAGTCCTGCGGACTTTGCGGCACGTTTCGCACCGAAGTGATGGGGTGGGTGATCCGTGAGAAGAAAAGTGATCCTTGCTCGCAAGGATGGAAATTTTGCACTTGACCTGGTCAATTCTCAGTACTTGGTGATGGTTAACAGCGTCAGGACATTCTCGGAGTACGTTGCGGATCCGGCCCAGCGGTCGCTAATTCTTGGGCCGGCCTCGCGTAAACTTCTGTCCGCTATCGAGGATGTTGAAAAGGGGGACGGCTCCAATGGAAGGATTGAACTGTGTCTGTCGGAGGAGCAGATCCATGCCCTCTATGTTCTTCTAATGTGGCTGCCCACATCTTTCAATTCAGAAGAAGCGTTTGTCGACAGGGTTGGGGCTTTCAAGGAAAATTTGACGAATATGGCACAGGGGCTTCTTGTGGCCGTTGGTGAACTTTCGGCAGGCGGCGCGACTTCGTCTCTCGCGCATCCGGACTGATGCACCTTAATGGCGTGACGGCAACGTCAGCGGAGGCGCGCTGCACGACACAGCGGATCGCCGGACTCAGCGGTGCCCTGGAGCAGACTGCGGAGTTGCGCGACCGCGTCCAGGAACTCGAAACCAGCCCAAGCGCTCGGAAGACCGTCTTCCGCAAGAACGGCTGACCACCGATGCGACTCGGCGCGGCAGAGCTGATTGTCCCCAGCCCATGCTTGGCATAAGCCAGTCACTGGGTCGCCCAGGGCTACCTGCTGCGGCCGCAGCCGTTCGGCAACTTTGTCAGGGCGCGCCCGGTGGGTGTCGCGGGGGAGCTGTTCAGAGTTTCTTTACTGGTTCAAGGCGACCCGCTTGCGCGGGTCGCGCGCGGCCGGGCCGGGGCCGGCCGCTACGTCGCCGCCCCGCTTGCCCACCCCGGCCATGCCGCGCAGAATGGACAGCTTGGGAGTGAACTACTAGTGAGTGATGGGCCTGGGGATTTGACCTCCCGGTTGAACCCGGCAACGGTTTTCGCACTGCGGCTGGCCGGCTGGTATCCCGATCGACATCTCGACGTGTCCTTCGATATCCAGTCTCTGGAGAGGCAGGGGTACATCTCGAGTCCAGGGGTAGCCGAATTTCTCGAATCGTTCCGGGGCCTGAAAATCGGGCCAGCCAGTGAGGACGGCCCCAATTTCGTAGACGGTGAACCCTTTTTTGTTGACGGGGGGGTGGCGGCAGACATCAGGACGAATCCTTGGCGATTGGCTCGGCCATCGGCGGCTCGTGGTTTCCCGTCGGCTGGTGGCTCAGCTATTCGCATGTCTTCATGCGGCAGGACGGCGCTCTGGCCGCTTACGCGAACGGCCTGTGGAGCATCGGAAGCACGCCTCGGGAGGGCCTGGACCTCATAGTGAGCGCGGATCGCCCGTTGATCTGGGTTCGGGCATCAGAGGGGATGAAGCCCTGGCCCAGGGAGGGCTCACCTGGATCGCCTCGGCAGCGGCCACGGGCGGAGCCGCCGCGGGCTGAGACCCCGCGCCTATCATGAGCGCATCATCAGGAGAGGAGCCGTGCCGTGCCGCTTCCTGACTGGTCGGGCCTTCTGGTCGACGCCGGTCGGTTGACCTCGCTTTATACCGAGATCCCGCCCCTGGAAGGGCTCGTCCTCAGGTCCGTCCATCTGAGCCCTTACGGTCCGGGCCTGAAATTGCGGGTGGAGCTTCCGCGGTTTCCCGACCGGGCGCCTTCGGCCTGGACGGAAGCGAGGTGCGACCGGTTCGAGGCGCAGATTCACTTCTTGGCCGTCGGCGATGACCTGCGGATGCGAGGGACGCCGGATCGGACCGCGGTCGATGTCCACCTGCGATCGATCCCGCAACGGCGTCTCCGGGTCGTGACGCAGGGAACGGACTTCACCCTCGAATTCACGGCTGCCGAGGCTCTTCAGGTCAGTCACCTCAACGCCTACCGCTCGGGCGAGGGAGACCCGTACGATGCGCGGCGTCACTTCGAGAATCACGTCGACCAGCGCCTGTACCGAATCCTGCCACCAGTGACAACCAGGCCGTTTTATGACTCTCCATGACTGGTCCGAGGCCCTTGCCGATCCGAGCCCGCTCCGCGCAGTCCTGGGTGCGCCGCCACCGCCGTTGACCGACTACGAACTGCTCTCCGTACACGTCGACGAGAGACGGTCATCGGTCACCCTGGGTTTCTTCGCCTTGGCTCTGCCGGCGGGCGCCGTCGCCGCGTGGGAGGCGAGGGGTCACAACGCAGTCGAGTTCTTCCTCATCTGCGTCGGGGTCAAAAGTTTCTCGCTGGACGGATGGAACATCGACCGGTTCGACCGGGTGTCACTGGCAGGCTCACACGTGGAGTTGAGCGGCGAGGGAAAGCGGATGTCGTTCGACGTCGACGAGATCAGAGCCGATGGGCCGACGGGACGCCTGGCGGGTCGAGCCATCTGATCGGCCCAGGCCCGGCGATTCCGCAACTGGCCCGCTTCGGAGCGAGTCAGATGCCGACCCACTCCGCGTACTGCGCCAGTTCGCCGCTGCGGGCGCGCGACGTACTCCGCTCTGCGACAGCCCCCCATGACGGTACCCGCAGACGATGCGTGTCCTCACCCGTACGATGTGCCGGCCGGCGCCATGCCGGGGCGGAACGCGCGCCGTCCATCAGCTTCCGGCGTCGGCCGGGCGCTGGTGACCGCACTCCAGTGTGCCGCCGGAGGCGTCGAGGATCTCGTAGTCGAGAATCATGGTGGAGGGGTCGCCGTCCTCGTAGAGCCACACGGTGAGGGGATGCGCGGCGGCGACGACCGTGAACTCCACGGTGCCCGTCGCGGTCGCCCGCGTTCCGCACCGGCAGTCTGTTCGTCACTGAGCCGCCCCGGAAACCGTCGTTCTGAGAGTCACGGCACACCGCACCACACCCCAGCCAGGGCATCGCCGCCGGGGGTGGGGAACTTTCCCGCCCGCCCCTGCGACCGCCCCGGGAAACACCGGACAACCGGTCGGCGAAATAGCCTCTTCTTCCTCGCACTTCCCTTGCTGCCCACGAGCCGACTCCTCTGCCGACTCCTCTGCCGACTCCTCTGCCGACTCCTTTGACGGCTCCGCACTCGGCTGACGGCTCCGCTACCGACTCCGTTCCGCGCGCCGCGCATTCGATCAGCGGAATTGACCGCTCCAAATCGCCCACGGGCCGACTCCGCCGGTGCTAGCGTAAAAACCCAGGGAGTTCGTAACACAAACTCGGTGGGGGGCCTCCGTGACCATCCTTCTCGTTTTCTTACTCGTTCTCGCCGCGCCACTCGCGACCCTCAAGTACCTCGGGGTGCGTTCGATGCGTCCGGTGGCGGTCGAGGTCGGCGGACTGAGCCTGGAGCAGATCACCGACATCGGTACCAAGGCCTCGCATGCGTTCGCCCGGCGGCTGTTCGGCCGTCCTCAGGCGCAGGCGACGCCGGCCGGCGGGGCGGTGTGGTTCATCCGCAGCGGCGCCGGTGTCATGACGGTCGAGGTGGAGCCGCTGGCGGAAGGCGCTGGTTATCGCGTCGTCGCGGTGGCCACGGCCATGCGGGTCGCGCAGGCGGGCGGCGTCGTCGACACCACCACCGACTGGGGCCGGGCGAAAATCCTCACCAACGGGCTCTTCCGGCTCATGGGCATCCCGCACAACGCGCGCAAGCTGTTGCGGCAGCGGCGGCGGGTGCTGCGCGCCATCCGGCGGGCCGGCCAGGTCATTGCTCCCGCTACGCCGCTTGCGCCCCTTCCCCCGATTCCCCCGCTGCCGCCGATTCCGGTGATTCGGCCGGCCGAAGGGCCGGGAGATCTTCCCGAGCCGCCGCCGATCCCGCTTTCCTGAACACAGCGATAAAAGAGCCGCCGAGTGGTCCGAGTGAACTGCCGAGCCCTCAGCATTCGATGACGTTCACCGCCAGCCCGCCGCGGGCCGTCTCCTTGTATTTGACCTTCATATCGGCGCCGGTCTCCTTCATGGTCTTGATGACCTTGTCGAGGGAGACATGGTGGCGGCCGTCGCCGCGCATCGCCATGCGGGCCGCGGTGACGGCCTTGACGGCGGCCATGCCGTTGCGTTCGATGCAGGGGATCTGGACGAGGCCGCCGACCGGGTCGCAGGTGAGGCCCAGGTTGTGCTCCATGCCGATCTCGGCGGCGTTCTCGACCTGTTCGGGGGTGCCGCCGAGGATTTCGGCCAGGCCGCCCGCGGCCATGGAGCAGGCGGAGCCGACCTCGCCCTGGCAGCCGACCTCGGCGCCGGAGATGGAGGCGTTCTCCTTGAAGAGCATGCCGATGGCACCGGCCGCCAGCAGGTAGCGGACGACCGCGTCGTCCTGGTCGGCCTGCGGCATCCGGGGGTCGGCGACGAAGTCGAGGTAGTAGTGCAGGACAGCGGGGATGATGCCGGCCGCGCCATTGGTGGGGGCGGTCACCACCCGGCCGCCGGCCGCGTTCTCCTCGTTGACCGCCATGGCGTAGAGCGTCACCCACTCCACGGCGTGCACGGCCGGGTCGCCCTCGGCCCGCAGCTGGCGGGCGGACTGGGCGGCGCGGCGGCGGACCTTGAGACCGCCGGGCAAGATGCCCTCGCGGGCCATGCCGCGCTGGACGCAGTCCCGCATGACCTGCCAGATCTCCAGCAGCCCGGCCCGGATCTCGCTCTCCGTACGCCAGGCCTTCTCGTTGTCCAGCATCAGCGCGGAGATCGACAGGCCCGTCTCGCGGGACAACCGCAGCAGTTCGTCGCCGGTGCGGAAGGGGTGCCGCAGCACCGTGTCGTCCGGCTTGATCCGGCCCGCGCCGCCTTCCCCGCCCAGCGCGTCGGTGTCCACCACGAAGCCGCCGCCGACCGAGTAGTAGGTCTTCTCCAGCAGCGGCTCGCCGGCGGCGTCGTAGGCGAACAGCATCATGCCGTTGGCGTGGTACGGCAGCGAGCGGCGCCGGTGCAGGACGAGGTCGGTGTCCGGGTCGAAGCCGATCTCGTGGGCGCCGAGCAGACTCAGCCGCTTGGTGGCCCGCATCGCGGCCACCTCGTCGTCGGCCGTCTCGACGTCGACGGTCCGGGGAGAGTGGCCGGACAGGCCCAGCAGGACCGCCTTCGGGGTGCCGTGGCCGTGGCCGGTCGCGCCCAGCGAGCCGAAGAGTTCCGCCCGGACCGCGGCCGTGTGGCTGAGCAGGCCCTCGTTCTTCAGGCGGTGCGCGAAGATGCCGGCCGCGCGCATCGGGCCCACGGTGTGCGAACTGGAGGGGCCGATGCCGATCGAGAAGAGGTCGAAGACAGAGATGGCCATGGCGTGCGGCTCCTGACGTATGAGGGGTGCGCCCCGCGGGGGCGCGGGGAACTGCGCGAGGAACCGGTCCCCGGCCGGCGGCCCGGCGACGGCGGTAACCGCCGCCGGGCCGGTGACGAGGTGCGACGAGGTGCGGCCCTCGTCGTGACCGCTCGCGCGGTTCCCCCGCGCCCTGCGGGGCGAACCGGGAGGCCCCGCGCCCCCCGAGGGCTATGCGTACAGCGGATACCGCTCGGTCAGCGCGGTGACCCGCTCCCGCAGCGCCGCCACGTCGTAGCCGGGCTTGAGCGCCTCGGCGATCACGTCGGCGACCTCGTGGAAGTCGGCCGCCCGCAGGCCGCGGGTGGCCAGGGCCGGTGTGCCGATCCGCAGGCCCGAGGTGACCATCGGGGGCCGCGGGTCGTTCGGGATCGCGTTGCGGTTGACGGTGATGCCCACCTCGTGGAGGCGGTCCTCGGCCTGCCGGCCGTCCAGCACCGAGTTCCGCAGGTCGACCAGGACCAGGTGGACGTCGGTGCCGCCGGACAGCACCGCGACCCCTTCGGCCGCGAGGTCCGGCCGCATCAGCCGCTCGGCGAGGATCTTCGCCCCTTCGAGGGTGCGGACCTGGCGGTCCTTGAACTCGTCGGTCGCCGCGGCCTTGAAGGCCACCGCCTTCGCCGCGATGACGTGCTCCAGCGGGCCGCCCTGCTGGCCGGGGAACACCGCCGAGTTGATCTTCTTCGCGAGCTCGGCGGTGGACAGGATCACCCCGCCGCGCGGGCCGCCGAGCGTCTTGTGGGTCGTGGTGGTGACCACGTCCGCGTACGGCACGGGTGAGGGGTGCAGCCCGGCCGCGACCAGCCCGGCGAAGTGCGCCATGTCCACCAGCAGGTAGGCGCCGACCTCGTCGGCGATCCGGCGGAATTCGGCGAAGTCCAGCTGCCGCGGGTACGCCGACCAGCCGGCGATGACCAGTTGCGGCCGGTGCTCCTTGGCCAGCCGCTCGACCTCGGCCATGTCGACCAGGCCGGTGTCCGCGTCCACGTGGTAGGCCGCGACCTTGTACAGCTTGCCGGAGAAGTTGATCTTCATACCGTGGGTCAGGTGGCCGCCGTGCGCCAGATCCAGGCCCAGGATGGTGTCCCCGGGCTTGATCAGGGCGAACATCGCGGCCGCGTTGGCCTGGGCGCCCGAGTGCGGCTGCACGTTGGCGGCCTCGGCGCCGAACAGCTCCTTCACCCGGTCGATGGCGAGCTGCTCGACCACGTCGATGTACTCGCAGCCGCCGTAGTAGCGGCGGCCCGGGTACCCCTCGGCGTACTTGTTGGTGAGGACCGAGCCCTGGGCCTCCAGGACCGACACCGGAGCGAAGTTCTCCGAGGCGATCATCTCCAGGGTGGACTGCTGGCGGTGCAGCTCGGCGTCGATCGCGGCGGCGACGTCCGGGTCGAACTCGTGCAGGGACTGATTCAGCAGGGACATGGGAACTCCTGATCGGGAGCGGTGCGCGGGGGCGGCTCAGCCGGCGGTGAACGCTTCGTACTCGGCGGCGGACAGCAGATCCGCCCCCTCCTCCGTCACCTTGACCTTAAACAGCCAGCCGCCCTCGAAGGGAGCGGAGTTGACCAGCGACGGGTCGTCCACCACGTCCTGGTTGGCCTCGGTGACCTCACCGGAGACCGGCGAGTACAGATCGCTGACCGACTTGGTGGACTCCAGCTCGCCGCAGCTCTCACCCGCGGTGACGGTCGAGCCGACCTCGGGGAGCTGGACGAACACGACGTCGCCGAGGGAGTCGGCGGCGTGCGAGGTGATCCCCACGGTGGCCACCCCCTCGGCCGGGGCGGAGAGCCACTCGTGCTCCTTGCTGTAACGCAGCTGCTCAGGATTGATGCTCATGACGGAATTCTCCCGGATGGGTCGGGGTGCTCGCGCAGGGGCACGCGGCGCTACGGACGGGCGGTGCGAGTGAGGGCGGGTCAGACGGTGCCGCGGCGGCCGGCCCGGCGGCGCGAGATCAGCGCTCGCGCCGGTAGAAGGGGAGCGCCACCACCCGGTGCGGCTCCTGGACGCCCCGGATGTCCACCGCCACCCCGGCCGTGCCGGGCTCCGCGTGCGACGCGTCCACGTACGCCATCGCGATCGGCACGCCCAGCGTGGGCGACGGCGCCCCGGAGGTGACCTCGCCGATCACCGCGCCGGCGCCGTCGGTGACCGGGAAGCCCGCCCGCGGCACCCGGCGGCCCTCGGCGATCAGCCCGACCAGGGTGCGCGGCGGCCGCGCGGCGGTCTTCTCGGCGGCGGCGGCCAGCGCGTCCCGGCCGACGAAGTCACCGGGCTTGTCGAACTTCACCACCCGGCCGAGCCCCGCGTCGAACGGCGTGACGGCCGCGGTCAGCTCGTGCCCGTACAGCGGCATGCCGGCCTCCAGCCGCAGCGTGTCCCGGCAGGACAGCCCGGCCGGCACCAGGCCGGCCGCCGATCCGGCCTCGGTCAGCGCCTGCCACAGCCGCTCGGCGTCGGCCGGCGCCACGAACAGCTCGAAGCCGTCCTCGCCGGTGTAGCCGGTACGGGCGATCAGCGCGTCCACCCCGGCCACCGTGCCGGGCAGCCCGGCGTAGTACTTCAGCCCGTCCAGGTCGGCGTCGGTGACCGACTTCAGGATGCCGGGCGCCTGCGGACCCTGGACGGCCAGCAGCGCGTACGCGTCCCGGTCGTCGCGGACCTCGGCCGCGAAGCCCGCGGCCCGTCCGGTCACCGCGTCCAGCACGGTCTGCGCGTTGGAGGCGTTGGCGACGATCATGTACTCCTCGTCGGCCAGCCGGTAGACGATCAGGTCGTCGAGGATGCCGCCGTCCGCGGCGACGATCATGGTGTAGCGGGCCCGGCCCACCGCGAGCGCCGACAGGTGGCCGACCAGGGCGTGGTCGAGCGCCTGGCCCGCCTGCGGACCGGTCACGGTGATCTCGCCCATGTGGGAGAGGTCGAACAGGCCGGCCCGGGTGCGGACCGCCTGGTGCTCCTCGCGCTCGCTGGCGTAGCGCAGCGGCATGTCCCAGCCGGCGAAGTCGGTCATGGTGGCGCCCAGGGCGCGGTGCAGCGCGTCCAGCGCGGTGCGGCGGGGGGCGTGCGGGTCGTGGGACTCGCGGGGTTCGCTCATCGGAAAAGGGCTCCCAGACGGATCGACGGGTGGCAGGGCCAAGCGGTGAACCTGGCCTCCCCATCTGTCATCGGAACCTGAGAGGTTCACCGTGACCCGCGCGGGGCCACGGCTTGCACCGTGGGTGGGACGCAGCCCCGGACCAGCGCTGCGGACAGGGGCCCGTCCACTTTTCAGATCTGCCTCGCCCGCGCGGTATCTGTGCCTGAGAGATTCAAGGGAGGACTTGCTCCTTCGGCGCCCGCCCCCACCGGGGGCGGAACTCTCCCGCGCGGCCTCGAACGGCCGGTATGCAAGTTGTGCCGCCCATCATTGCACGGGCCCCGGTGGCATGCCCGGGGCCCCCGCAGCCGCTAGGGTTTCCGGGCAGCGGCACGCAGGCACATGGGCGGACAAGGGTGGACATGGAGAATCCGGCACCGTACATATGGCCGGCCAACGAGCTGGAAGAGGTGCTCACCGCGAGCATCGGCAACCCGTCGGCCACGCCCCGGCTGCTGGAGGTGCTGAGCCGCTCCCGGGTGTGGGTGCCGCTGCCGAACGGCGGCCACCCGGACATGCCCGGCTTCGACCTGCCCACCATGGAGCTGGACGGCTCCCCGTACGTACCGGTCTTCAGCTCCGAGCAGCAGTTCCGGCAGGCGGCCGACGGTATGCCGTGCACGGTCGCGCCGGTGCACGAGTTCGCCCGCGGGCTGCCCCCGCTGGTCGGTATCGCGGTCAACCCGGGCGGCGCCGTCGGAGTGCCGCTGCCGCCGGCCGCCGTCGCCGACCTGTGCCGCGCGGAGCGGGGCGGGTACGGGGCGCCGCAGTCCGGTGCCCGGGTGCGGCTGTGGGAGCCGGCGCCGGACGAGGAGCCGGTGGACTTCCTGGCCGCGGCCGCCGCCGAGTTCGCGGTCACCCCGGTGGTGCTCACCGCCCGCCGGGCGCTGGCCTCGGTGGAGGAGGCCGCCGCGCAGTTGTTCGTCGGCGTGGAGCTGGACCGCTGGCAGGAGCCGGACCGGGCCGCCGCGATGGACGCCCTCGGCCGGGCGCTGGGCGCCGTACCGCTGCCGTGGCAGGTCCAGCTCATCCTGCTGGACGTGGCCCAGGACCCGGTGGGGGACTGGATGCTGGACGCGGTCCGGCCGTTCTTCGCCCGCGACTGACCTGCCGGCCGGGAGCCACCGGGGCCGCCGAGAGGGCGCCCGGCCGTCGCTGCGGGTGGCCGGCCGACCACGTATACGCCGCGTATACGCCAGATTTAGCCGGATCGGCTTGAGTCGGTCAGCGTTCCACCGGGAACACTCGACCTGATTTGATGGCGTACATGGCGTGCGGCACACCGGCGCGCGCCCGAGGACGTGACGGCCACGTGACGACAGCGGCGCGACACCAGCGCGAGACCAGCAACGACCGAACGACCGGAACACCGAACCAGGGGAAGGGGCGGTCCCACGTGATCGCGGGCGCGCAAGGCGGCGCGGCGGCGGCCGGCCATGTGGAGCAGATGCTGCTCCAGGTGGCGCCCGGCCGGTTCGACGCTTACGAGAACCTGCTCGGATCGCTGGCCGGCGGCCAGGTGTGGATGCTGTTGTGGCAGGGCTCGTCCGGCGCCGCGGACGCCCAGTACGGCAGCATGGAGGTCGGCGGCCACGGCTACGCGCCCTGCTGCACCTCGCCGCGCGAACTGGCCGCCAGCGGCTGGTCGCGCGAGCACGAGGTGGTCTCCGGACGGGACATCGCGCTCACCCTCTACCCCGACCGCTGCGGCCTGTGGCTGAACCCGCACACGGCCGGCGGCGGGGTCGGCATCCCCTGGCCGGATCTGCGACGGATCGCGGTCGGCCTGGACCTGCTGCCGGCCGGTCCGCTCCAGATCGGCGAACCCTCGCTGCAGATCCCGCAGTTCTACGCCCTGCTCGCCCAGGTGGCCCACCGCACCCCCGTGGTCCGCGCGCTGCGCCGCGCCTGGGTGCAGCCGGCCCTGGGCGAGCCGTATCTCGCGGTCGGGGTCGAGGTCTACGACTCCTCCGCGCAGGCCGTCGAATCGGTGCGGCTGATGATGCAGCAGGCGCTGGCCGGCGTGCCGGACGGCCTGGCGGTCTCCACGGTCGCGATGGCCGACGCGTACGACCCGGTGGGCATGTGGATGCGCGCCAACGGCCAGCCGTTCTTCGACCGCGAGGCGTACGGGGGCGGCGCCGCCTGGGGCCCGGCCCGGCACTGACCGCACCCCGGAGGCGGGCGCACCCCGGACCTGGACGCGGCCTCGGATCCGGGCGCACCGCCGACGCCGCCTACTTGTCGCGGTGGAAGATCCCCTCCAGCAGGCCCAGCGGCGGACTGCCCAGCGCCAGCAGCGACTTGTGGAAGCGCGGCAGCGAGAACTCGTCGCCCCACTTCCGCTTGGCCCGGCTCCGCAGCCGCATGATCTCCAGCTTCCCCCAGGTGTAGCGGCCGTAGCCCGCGTCGAAGGTGCCCCGGCGGGCCTCCGCGGCGGCGCTGGCACGCGCCAGGTGGGCGTCGCGCATGAACAGCGCGGTGGCCTCCTCCAGGTTCATCGAACCCGTGTGCAGGCCGATCGCGCAGGTGAGCCGGGTGACCCGGACCAGTGCCTCCAGGGCGACGCCGATGGCGAAGCGCGGATCGCCGGCCCGGAAGCCCTCTTCCAGGCAGACCTCTTCGACGTAATGGGCCCAGCCCTCGGCGAAGGACAGGCTGTGCAGGGTACGGCGTACCGGGCCGCGGGCACGGCGCAGCGCCCGGCTGTGCGCGAAGTGGCCGGGGGCGACCTCGTGCACGGTGATGGACGGCAGACTGGTGCGGCTGAAGACCGTCAGCCACTCCTCGCGCTCCTCGGCGGGCCAGTCCGGCTCCGGCGGCGTGACGTTGTACCAGGAGGGCGCGTCCGACTCGCCGGGCGCCTCCCACGACATCATCGCCATCGACCAGCGGCGCGACGGCGGCGCGGGGCCGACCAGGCACTCGCCGTCCAGGTGCGGGGCCAGCCCGTGCTCCCGGGTGAAGGCGATCACCTCCTCGGTCAGCCGGGCCGCCTCCGGGATCACCCCGTCCGCGTCCGGGTGGTCGGCGAGCAGTTCGGGGATCAGCTCGTCGACGCCGCGACCCGGGTCGAGCGCGCGGCAGGACTCGGTGAGCAATTCGGTCATCCGGTCCCGTTCGCGGGCCGCGTCCTCGGCCAGCGTCTCCAGATCCACCCGCACACCTTCTTGAGCGCCCATCAGCGAGGCCAGCGCCTTGCCGCCGAGCCGGGGGTCCGGGTCGCCGTGCTCGGCGGTGTCCTCCAACCGGGCCAGCAGCCGGGCGTGCGCGGCCAGCGCGGCGGCCTCGGCCGGCCCCTGCTCCGGGTGCAGGTCGGCGGCCAGGCCGCGCACCGCGCCGAGCAGCGCCGCGGCCACCGGCGCGTTCACCCGGTCCAGCGAGCTGAGCGAGGCCTCGATCGCCTCCGGCCAGCGGGCCAGATGCTTGCGGCGCGCCTTGGCCCGCTCCTTGCGCGGCGCGTACTCGCGGTCGTAACAGGCCAGTTCGAGATTGGACAGATGGGGATACGGGTCGCGCCGGTGCAGTTCGAGGTCGCCGTACTGCGTGCGCAGCGACTTCTCGAAGACCCGCAGGTGCGCCTCGTCGTGCCCGTCGTCCAGCCGGCCCGTGGCGCGGCGGGCGCGGACGACTTCGGCCACCGCCCGGCGGACCCCGTCCGGGGACAGATCCTGGACCTTGCCGTCGTACTCGTGCAGGCCCGCCATTTCCCGGGCCTGGGGCATCATCAGGTCGTACACCGCGCGCAGCCGCTCGTTCACCACACGACCGTACCGCGAGGTCCACGCGGGTAACGGTCGATGAATCACCAGATCACAGTTACGCATCCGTTCCCGGCCAGGGCTGGCGGGTGATCACCACCGCACAGAAGAATCCACCGGCAGAAGACACTTTGACGTTTCTATGAGCCGTCAAACCTGGTTCGGATCAAAAAAGCCGCTACAGCGGCGGGCGCGCGTCGGTTACCCGCCGGCGAGAGGGGTCAGCTACGCCATGACCGCACCGATTGAGACCACCCATGGACAGGCGGAGGCACAGCCCGAAGCCATCCTCCAGGGTGCCGGGCGGAAGACGATCGAGGGACGCTCCCTCGGCCAGATCGCCTGGATGCGCTTCAAGCGCGACAAGGTGGCCGTCGCCGGTGGCATCGTTGTCATCTGCCTCGTGCTGCTCGCGGTCTTCTCCAAGCTGATCGAGAAGGTGTTCAACCTCGATCCCAACGCGTTCCACCAGGATCTCGTCGACCCCAACACCGTTGCCCCCAAGGGCGGCTGGGGCGGCATGAGCTGGGCCCACCCGCTGGGTGTGGACCCGCAGTTCGGCCGGGACCTGCTGGCCCGCATCATCGAGGGCTCCTGGGTGTCGATGCTGGTCGCGACCGGCGCCACCTTGCTGTCGGTGGTCATCGGCGTCATCTTCGGCGTGGTGGCGGGCTACTACGGCGGCTGGGTCGACAGCGCGATCAGCCGGATGATGGACACCTTCCTGGCCTTCCCGCTGCTGCTGTTCGCCATCTCCATCTCGGCATCGCTGCAGGACGGCGCGTTCGGCCTGAACGGGCTGCCGCTGCGGATCAGCGTGCTGATCTTCGTCATCGGCTTCTTCAACTGGCCCTACATGGGCCGGATCATCCGCGGCCAGACACTGAGCCTGCGCGAGCGGGAGTTCGTCGAGGCGGCCCGGAGCATGGGCGCGCGCGGTCCGTTCATCCTGTTCAAGGAACTGCTGCCGAACCTGGTCGCGCCGATCCTCGTCTACTCGACGCTGCTGATCCCGACCAACATCCTCTTCGAGGCCGCGCTCAGCTTCCTCGGCGTCGGCATCGCACCCCCCCAGGCGTCCTGGGGCGGGATGCTCAACTCGGCCGTGGACCTGTTCTACGCGGACCCCCAGTACATGGTGGTCCCCGGCCTGGCGATCTTCATCACCGTACTGGCGTTCAACCTGCTGGGCGACGGGCTGCGTGACGCCCTCGACCCGCGCAGCAAGTGAACCCGGCCCCCGACCACCCGCAGGCAGCACGTACCCCGAGCTTCACCACTGATACAGGAGGCTTTCCTCGGCATGAACAGCAGAAAAGCGACAGCAGCGCTGGCGCTGGCCACGGCGCTCGCCCTGGGAGCATCCGCGTGCAGCAGCAACTCGAACGATGACAAGAAGCCGGGTGGCACCAAGAGTGCCGCCGGTGTGTCGGCCAAGAAGGACGCCGCGCTCACCGGCATCGTGAACGCCTCCGACAAGAAGGGGGGCACCGTCACGATGGAGAACTCCGACGTGCCGGACTCCCTGGACCCGGGCAACACGTACTACGGCTGGGTGCAGAACTTCTCCCGCCTGTACGCGCGGACGCTGCTCACCTTCAAGCCGGCCGCCGGCAAGGAAGGCCTGACCGTCGTCCCGGACCTGGCCACCGGCCTCGGCAAGCCGAGCGCGGACGCCAAGACCTGGACGTACACCATCCGGTCCGGGCTGAAGTACGACGACGGCACGCCGATCACCACCAAGGACATCAAGTACGCCATCGAGCGCAGCAACTTCGCGCCCGAGGCCCTGTCCAACGGCCCGACGTACTTCAAGGCCTACCTCGCGGGCGGCGACAAGTACCCCGGTCCGTACAAGGACAAGGACCCGAACGGGATCGCGTCCATCGAGACCCCGAACGACACCACGATCGTCTTCCACCTGGCGAAGCCGTTCGCGGACTTCGACTACCTGGCGACGTTCTCGCAGACGGCTCCCGTGCCGCAGGCCAAGGACGACGGCGCCGGCTATGTGAAGCACATCGTTTCCTCGGGCCCGTACAAGTTCAAGTCCTACCAGGACGGTGTGGGCGCCGACCTGGTGCGCAACCCGGAGTGGACGAAGGCCAGCGACCCGGTGCGCTCGGCGCTGCCCGACGAGATCAAGATCAAGTTCAAGGTCGACGCGACCAGCATCGACAACGACCTGCTCGCGGGCAACACCACGGTGGACTCCGGCGGTACCGGCGTCTCCCCGCAGACCCAGGCCAAGGTGATCAACCCCCAGTACGCGAAGAACACCGACGACTCGTACGCCGGTGCCACCTCGTACCTGGCGATCAACTCGAACGTCGCGCCGTTCAACAACATCGACTGCCGCAAGGCCGTCGAGTACGCGATCGACAAGGTCTCGGTGCAGACCGCCATCGGCGGCAGCGTCAAGGGTGACGTGGCCACCACGCTGCTCCCGCCGACGGTCAACGGCTACACCAAGTTCGACGAGTACCCGACGGCGGGCGACAAGGGCGACGCCACCAAGGCGAAGGCCTCGCTGAGCGCCTGCGGCAAGGCGGGCGGCTTCACCACCAACCTGACCGCGCGCAGCGACCGTCCGGCCGAGATGGCCGAGGCGACCGCGATCCAGAACTCGCTCAAGCAGGTCGGCATCACGGCCAACATCAAGAGCTTCCCGGCCGGCAAGTACTTCTCCAACTTCGCCGGTGTGCCCAGCTACGTGCACAGCCACCAGCTGGGCCTGATGCTCACCGCGTGGGGCGCCGACTGGCCGACCGGCTACGGCTTCCTGGACCAGATCGTCGACGGCAGCGCCATCAAGCCGTCCGGTGGCAACAACCTGCAGGAACTGAACGACCCGGCCATCAACTCGGCGCTGGCGGCGGCGATCTCCAACACCGACGCCAACGCCCGGAGCCAGGCCTGGGGCCAGATCGACAAGATGGTCGTGGACACCGCGACCGTCGTGCCGCTGATCTACCGCAAGAACCTGCTGTACCGCCCGGACTCGGCCACCAACGTCACGGTGACGCAGGCCTACCTGGGTATGTACGACTACCTGCTGCTCGGCTCGTCCAAGTAAGCAATCCGCCGCAAGGCATCGAACAGTAGGCTCCGAACATCGGAAGGCAGGTGAAGGCATCGGGGCCGCCGGACCGGGCAGCAACCCGGTCCGGCGGCCCCGGCGCCGACCCGCTGTGACTGCGTACATCATCCGACGCGTGATCGCCGCGATTTTCCTGGTGCTGGTCGTCAGCGCGGTCACGTTCCTGATCTTCTTCTGGGTCCCCAAGCTCGGCGGTCAGACCACCACACAGCTGGCCACCCAGTACGTGGGCAAGGACGCCAACCCCGCCTCGATCGCCGCCGTCAAGAAGAACCTCGGCCTCGATCTGCCGCTCTACGAGCAGTACTGGCACTTCATCAAGTCCATCGTCATGGGCGCGCACTACAAGTTCGGCCCCGACGCGGCCGTCTGCCACCGCCCCTGCTTCGGCTACTCCTTCAAGAGCCACGTCGAGGTGTGGCCCGAGATCAAGCAGCGCATCCCGATCACCATCTCGCTGGCGATCGGCGCGGCCGTCATCTGGGTGATCTCCGGCGTCGCCATCGGTGTCGTCTCCGCCCTCAAGCGCGGCACGATCTTCGACCGGATCTCCATGGGCGTGGCCCTGGCCGGCGTCTCGCTGCCGATCTTCTTCACCGGCCTGGTCCTCAAGGGCCTGTTCGTCTACAAGTGGCAGATCTGGAGCAACATCCAGTACGTCGGCTTCGAGAGCGATCCGGTGCAGTGGGCGTCCAATCTGATCCTGCCCTGGATCAGCCTGGCCTTCCTCTACTCGGCGCTCTACGCCCGGCTCACCAGGGCCGGGATGCTGGAGACCATGGGCGAGGACTACATCCGCACCGCCCGGGCCAAGGGCCTGCCCGAACGCGTGGTGGTCGGCAAGCACGGGCTGCGGGCCGCGCTGACCCCGATCATCACCATCTTCGGTATGGACTTCGGCCTGCTGATCGGCGGCGCCGTCCTCACCGAGACGGTCTTCTCCTTCCCCGGCGTCGGTGCCTACGCCGTACAGGCCATCACGGACAACGACCTGCCGAAGGTGCTCGGCGTCACCATCATCGCCGCCGTTTTCATCGTCCTCTGCAATCTCGTGGTGGACCTGCTGTACGCCGCCATTGATCCCCGGGTGAGGTTCTCGTGAGCACCGACGGCAGCGATGAGCTGAACCTGACCAAGGACCAGCCGGACGCCGCGGTCGGCGAGCCGGTGCGGTCGTCCACGGCCACCGCGGCCCCGGCCGCCGACGCCTACCTGTCGGTCCGTGACCTGCGGATCCACTTCGACACCGACGACGGCCTGGTCAAGTCGGTGGACGGGCTGAGCTTCGACCTGGCCCGCGGCCGCACCCTCGGCATCGTCGGCGAGTCCGGCTCCGGCAAGTCCGTCACCTCGCTGGGCATCATGGGCCTGCACCGCACCGCGAAGGCCCGGATCTCCGGCGAGGTCTGGCTGGACGGCGAGGAGCTGATCGGCGCAGACGCCGACCGGGTACGGCGGCTGCGCGGCCGCAAGATGGCCATGATCTTCCAGGACCCGCTGTCCGCGATGCACCCCTACTACACGGTGGGCGCGCAGATCGTGGAGGCCTACCGGGTGCACAACAAGGTCTCCCGGGGGGCCGCCCGCGAGCGGGCCATGGAGATGCTGGAGCGGGTCGGCATCCCCGAGCCGCGCAAGCGGTTCTCGGACTACCCGCACCAGTTCTCCGGCGGTATGCGGCAGCGCGCGATGATCGCCATGGCGCTCATCAACAACCCCGAGCTGCTGATCGCCGACGAGCCGACCACCGCGCTCGACGTGACCGTGCAGGCGCAGATCCTGGACCTGATCCGCGATCTGCAGAAGGAGTTCGGCTCCGCAGTCATCATGATCACGCACGACCTGGGCGTGGTCGCCGAGGTCGCCGACGACCTGCTGGTGATGTACGCCGGCCGCGCCGCCGAACGCGGCACCGCCGAGAAGGTGTTCACCGAGCCGCAGCACCCCTACACCTGGGGCCTGCTCGGCTCGATGCCGCGGATGGACCGGGACCGCATCGACCGGCTCAACCCGGTCAAGGGCACCCCGCCCAGCCTGATCAACGTGCCGAGCGGCTGCGCGTTCCATCCGCGCTGCCCGTACGCGGAGTTGAACGGCGGGTCCTCCGAGACGGTCGTCCCCGAGCTGCGCGAGGTGGCCGCCGGACATGTCGTCGCCTGCCATCTGGCCGACGCCGACCGGGCCCGGATCTGGACCGAAGAGATTGAACCGAAGCTGTGAAGGGCCGGGACGAAGCCGTGGCGGAGAACACCTCGCTGGACAAGAGCGCGCCCGGGTCCGCGGCGTCCGGGGCCGAGGCGGCGCCCGCCGCCGAACCCCACCACTCGGTGCCGCGGCAACCCTCCGGGGAACCGCTGCTGAAGGTGCACGGGCTGGTCAAGCACTTCCCGATCACCAAGGGGCTGCTGCGCCGGCAGGTCGGCGCGGTACAGGCCGTGGACGGGCTGGACTTCGAGGTCGCGGCCGGTGAGACGCTGGGTGTGGTCGGCGAGTCGGGCTGCGGCAAGTCCACCATGGGCCGGCTGATCACCCGGCTGCTCGAACCCACCGGCGGGAAGATCGAGTTCGACGGCCGCGACATCACCCACCTCAGCGTGGGCGCGATGCGGCCGATGCGGCGCGACGTCCAGATGATCTTCCAGGACCCGTACTCGTCGCTCAACCCCCGGCACACCATCGGCACCATCGTGGGCGCGCCCTTCAAACTGCAGAAGGTCGTCACCGAGCACGGGGTCAAGAAGGAAGTCCAGAACCTGCTGGAACTGGTCGGCCTCAGCCCCGAGCACTACAACCGCTACCCGCACGAGTTCTCCGGCGGACAGCGGCAGCGCATCGGTATCGCCCGGGCGCTGGCGCTCAAGCCGAAGCTGGTGGTCGCCGACGAGCCGGTCTCCGCGCTGGACGTCTCGATCCAGGCGCAGGTGGTCAACCTGCTGGACGACCTCCAGCAGGAACTCGGCCTGACCTATGTGATCATCGCGCACGACCTGTCCGTCATCCGCCATGTCTCCGACCGGATCGCGGTGATGTACCTCGGCAAGATCGTGGAGATCTCCGACCGCGAGTCGCTGTACAGCACGCCCTTCCACCCGTACACCACGGCGCTGCTGTCCGCGGTGCCGGTGCCGGACCCGAAGCGGCGCAAGGCCCAACTGGAAGGCGGCGCGGGCGCGTCGGGCGGCCGGATCCTGCTGACCGGGGACGTGCCGTCGCCGGTCAACCCGCCCAGCGGCTGCCGCTTCCGCACCCGGTGCTGGAAGGCGACGGAGATCTGCGCGACGCAGGAGCCGCCGCTGGCGGCGCTGGCCCCCGGCCACCAGGTGGCCTGCCACCACCCGGAGAACGCGCCGGACCAGCGCGTGGTGGAGGAGCCGGCCGTGGTGTGACGGCCCGCCGGTGACGGCCGTTGAGTGGCGGCCGTCGGGTGATGGCGCGTCCGCCGGGACGCGGAACGACGGAAGAGGGGCGGACCCGCGGGTCCGCCCCTTCGCCGTGCCCGGTTCTTCGCGGTGCCCGGTCCTTCGCGGTGCCCGGTTCTTCGCGGTGGCCGGTCCTTCGCGGTGCACCGTCCGCGCCGTGCCGGGCCGCTGGCCGGCGGTGGCTCAGGTCTGCCCGGCGGCCCGGGCCCTGGTGACGGCCGGGCCGATCGCGGTGACGAGTTGGGCGACTTCGGCCGGTGTCGTGGTGTGCCCGAGCGAGAAGCGCAGGGTGCCGCGGGCATGAGTGGCCGGCTCGCCCATCGCCAGCAGCACATGGCTGGGCTGCGCCAGGCCGGCGGTACAGGCGGAGCCGGTGGAGCAGGCGATGCCCTGCGCGTCGAGCAGCAGCAGCAGCGCGTCCCCCTCGCAACCGGGGAAGGTGAAGTGGGCGTTGGCGGGCAGCCGGCCGTCCGGCGCGGGATCGCCGTTGAGGATCGCGTCCGGCGCCGCGGCCCGCACTCCGCGTACCAGCGCGTCCCGCAGCGCGCCCACGTCGCGGACGAAGTCCGGCCGGCGCTCGGCCGCCAGGGTGGCGGCGGTGGCGAAGGCGGCGATGGCCGGCACGTCGAGGGTGCCGGAGCGGCTGCGCTCCTGATTGCCGCCGTGCAGCAGCGGAACCGGGGTGTCCTCGCGCCGCAGCACCAGCGCGCCCACTCCGTAGGGGCCGCCGATCTTGTGCCCGGTCACGGTCATCGCGTCCAGGCCGCTGGCGGCGAAGTCCAACGCGACCTGGCCGAAGGCCTGGACCGCGTCGGAGTGCATCGGCACCCCGAACTCGCGGGCGATCTCGGCGAGTTCGTGCACCGGGAAGACGGTGCCGACCTCGTTGTTGGCCCACATCACGGTGATCAGCGCCACATCGTCCGGGTCGCGGGCGAGGGCGGCGCGCAGCGTCTCGGCACGGACCCGGCCGAGCCGGTCGACCGCCAGCCACTCCACCACGGCGTGTTCGTGGTCGGCCAGCCAGTACACCGCGTCCATCACCGAGTGGTGCTCGACGGGGCTGGCGAGGATCCGGGTGCGGCGCGGGTCGGCGGCCCGGCGGGCCCAATACAGGCCCTTGACCGCGAGGTTGTCGGACTCGGTGCCGCCGCCGGTGAAGACGATCTCGCTGGGGCGGGCGCCGAGCGCGGCGGCCAGCGCCTCCCTGGACTCCTCGACGGTACGCCGGGCCCGCCGGCCGGCGGCGTGCAGCGCGGAGGCGTTCCCGGTCACCGTGAGGTGGGCGGTCATCGCCTGGACCGCCTCCGGGAGCATGGGTGTGGTGGCGGCGTGGTCGAAGTAGGCCATGGTGCCCCGATTCTACGGTCGGGCCGGGGGCCGCCCGACCGAAGGATCAGCCGCGCGGCGCACGGGCCAGTTGGCGGGACTGGGCGACCAGGCGGCCGGCGCTGTCCCAGACCTCGCCGTCCTCCTCCAGCAGGCCGCCGGCCAGATTGCGGGTGACCAGCGAGACCCGCAGCGGGCCCGGCGCCGGTCGGCAGCGCACATGGACGGTCAGCTCCACGGTGGGCGTCCAGCCCTTGAAGCCCAGGTCGAAAGCGGTGGCGGGCAGCGCGTCCACCGCGAGCAGCACCGACAGCGCGTCGTGGTCCCGGCCGTCGGCCAGTCCCAGCCAGCCGCGCATCCGCCCGGCGCCGGAGGGCGCGCCGACCGCCCAGCCCGCGGTGGCCGGGTCGAGCCGCAGGTCGAGCCGGTCCAGGATCGCCACGGAGCCGGGGACCGGGCTGCCGCCGGGGGCGTCGTCCGAGCTCACGCTGTCCGCGTAGGACGCCATCGGCGGCGGCGTGGCGGTGGTCCTTACGTCGTCGGGCAGCGCGTCCAGGTCGCCGTATCCCGCCAGGACCCGGATCCGCTCGACCTCCCGCCCGTCGGCGTCCCGCTGGAACAGCGAGGCCTGCCCGGTGGACAGCGTCCGCCCCACCCGCACGGTCTGCGTCCGCACCACCGCGGGGCCTGGCTGGGACGCGGTCAGATAGTGCGCGGTGATCGTCAGCGGGTCGTGGTGCGGCAGCGCGTCCCCGAGGGCCCGGCCCAGCACGGCGAGCAGGTACCCGCCGTTCAGCGCGGAGATGATCGTCCACCCCGGGGAGAGGTCGATGTCGTACGTCCCGGGTTCGCCCGGGCGCGGGACGACCGCGGTGTCCCGGTCGAATTCACTGTCCCCGATGGCCGCGCGGGCCGGTGCAGTTGCCATGAGTTCTACGTTACCCGTCGGTAGTTCGCGGTTGTCCACCACACCGGCAACAACGCTGAGCAAACGCTTAGTCTTCCCCCCGGCACGCGCCGCCCGCCGGCCCCGCCGAGCCGCCCTGGGTGGAGCGCCCCGCGAGGGGCGCGGGGAACGGCGCGAGCGGCCTGGGCGGACGGGTGGCCGGGTGT
>NZ_FMCH01000198.1 GCF_900091855.1 Streptomyces sp. DvalAA-14 | reverse complement strand
GCTTCCGCCGCCGCCGCGCCGCAGCGCTCGCACGGGGCAGGCCCTGGGCGGGCCCGCACGGCGCCGCAGACGCCGCAGACCTCGCTCGGCCGGCTGACCGGATCCCCGCCGTGCGACACGTCGCTCATACCCCTCATTGTGCGCCGGCTCCCGCCGCGCCCGGAACGCCCCGCCGCCCCGCCGCCCGCCGCCCCGGCCGAAGTCCTGCGGCGGGGGCAGCGGGGCAGCGCGAGCCGCGCGTCCACCGGATCAGATGTCGCGAAAGATCTCGATCTGCGCGCCGATGGTGTTCAACCGCTCCGCCAGGTCCTCGTAGCCGCGGTTGATCACGTAGACGTTGCGCAGCACCGACGTGCCCTCGGCGGCCATCATCGCCAGCAGGACGACGACCGCGGGCCGCAGGGCCGGCGGGCACATCATCTCGGCGGCGCGCCAGCGGGTGGGGCCCTCGACCAGGACGCGGTGCGGGTCGAGCAGCTTGACCTGGGCGCCGAGGCGGGTGAGTTCGGTCAGGTAGATGGCGCGGTTGTCGTAGACCCAGTCGTGAATCAGCGTGGAGCCCTGCGCGGTGGCCGCGATCGCCGCGAAGAACGGCACATTGTCGATGTTGAGGCCGGGGAACGGCATCGGGTGGATCTTGTCGATGGGGGAGCGCAGCTTGGAGGGCCGCACGGTGAGGTCGACCAGCCGGGTGCGGCCGTTGTCCGCCCGGTACTCCGGGGTCAGCTCGTGGTCGAGGCCCATCTCCTCCAGCACCGCGAGCTCGATCTCCATGAACTCGATCGGCACCCGGCGAATGGTCAGCTCCGACTCGGTGACCACGGCGGCGGCCAGCAGGCTCATCGCCTCCACCGGGTCCTCGGAGGGCGCGTAGTCCACATCGCGGTCGATGCGGGCCACGCCGTGGACGGTCAGCGTGGTGGTGCCGATGCCCTCGACCCGGACGCCCAGCTCCTCCAGGAAGAAGCACAGGTCCTGGACCATGTAGTTGGAGCTGGCGTTGCGGATGACGGTGGCGCCCTCGTAGCGGGCCGCGGCCAGCAGCGCGTTCTCGGTCACGGTGTCGCCGCGCTCGGTCAGCACGATCGGGCGGTGCGGGGTGACCTCGCGGTCCACCTCGGCGTGGTAGGAGCCGTCGGTGGCGGTGATGTCGAGGCCGAAGTGGCGCAGCGCGTTCATGTGCGGCTGGACGGTCCGGGTGCCCAGGTCGCAGCCGCCGGCGTACGGGATCTGGAAGCGGTCGGTCCGGTGCAGCAGCGGGCCGAGGAACATGATCACGCTGCGGGTGCGCCGTGCCGCGTCGGTGTCCATCGCGGCCAGGTCCAGCTCCGCGGGCGGCACGATCTCCAGGTCGTTGCCGTCGTTGATCCACCGGGTGCGCACGCCGATGCTGCCGAGCACCTCCAGGATCCGGTAGACCTCCTCGATCCTGGCCACCCGGCGCAGCGTGGTGCGGCCGGCGTTCAGCAGGGTCGCGCACAGCAGCGCCACACAGGCGTTCTTGCTCGTCTTGACGTCTATGGCACCGGACAGCCGGCGTCCGCCGACCACCCGCAAGTGCATGGGTCCCGCGTACCCCAGGGACACGATCTCGCTGTCCAGCGCCTCGCCGATGCGGGCGATCATCTCAAGGCTGATGTTCTGGTTGCCACGCTCGATACGGTTCACCGCACTCTGACTGGTGCCGAGAGCCTCCGCCAGCTGGGCCTGTGTCCAGCCACGATGCTGTCGTGCGTCCCGAATCAGCCGGCCGATACGTACCAGGTAGTCGTCGATCATATGGACGAGGCTATCTCTTATATGAGATGCGGCAACTCGGGACAGGCCAACGGTGACACAACCCGTACATTGCCCGACCGGCCCGCACATCGCACCTTCCCCGCCGGGAAGGCGCCACACCGGGAGACTACCGGGCCGGGTCACGACCGGGCCGGGGTGGTGTACTAGAGTTATCTCGACATCGAGATATCTGCCGAGGCGTACCGTCAGGTCGGCGGCAATGCGGGCAATGCGGTGGTACGCGCGAACATGCATGAAGGAGACTGTCGTGTCGGCGAACAGCTTCGACTCCCGCAGCACCTTGCAGGTGGGCGACGAGTCGTATGAGATCTTCCGGCTGGACAAGGTGGACGGCTCCGCCCGGCTGCCCTACAGCTTGAAGGTGCTGCTGGAGAATCTGCTCCGCACCGAGGACGGCGCGAACATCACCGCCGACCACATCCGGGCGATCGGCGGCTGGGACTCGCAGGCCCAGCCCAGCCAGGAGATCCAGTTCACGCCGGCCCGGGTGATCATGCAGGACTTCACCGGCGTGCCCTGCGTGGTGGACCTGGCCACCATGCGCGAGGCCGTCAAGGAACTGGGCGGCGACGCGGCCCGGATCAACCCGCTGGCGCCGGCCGAGCTGGTCATCGACCACTCGGTGATCGCCGACCGCTTCGGCACCCGTGACTCCTTCGCGCAGAACGTGGAGCTGGAGTACGGGCGCAACAAGGAGCGGTACCAGTTCCTGCGCTGGGGCCAGACCGCCTTCGACGAGTTCAAGGTGGTCCCGCCCGGCACCGGCATCGTGCACCAGGTGAACATCGAGCACCTGGCCCGGACCGTGATGGTCCGCGGCGGCCAGGCCTACCCCGACACCCTGGTCGGCACCGACTCGCACACCACAATGGTCAACGGCCTCGGCGTGCTCGGCTGGGGTGTCGGCGGCATCGAGGCCGAGGCCGCGATGCTCGGGCAGCCGGTGTCCATGCTGATCCCGCGGGTGGTCGGCTTCAAGCTCACCGGCGAGCTGCCGGCCGGCACCACCGCCACCGACCTGGTGCTGACCATCACCGAGATGCTGCGCAAGCACGGGGTGGTCGGCAAGTTCGTCGAGTTCTACGGCGAGGGCGTCGGCGCCACCTCGCTGGCCAACCGCGCCACCATCGGCAACATGTCGCCGGAGTTCGGCTCCACCGCGGCGATCTTCCCGATCGACGCCGAGACGATCAGCTACCTCACGCTGACCGGCCGCTCCGCCCAGCAGGTCGCGCTGGTCGAGGCGTACGCCAAGGAGCAGGGCCTGTGGCTGGACCCGGCCGCCGAGCCGGACTACTCCGAGAAGCTGGAGCTGGACCTGTCCACGGTGGTCCCCTCCATCGCCGGCCCCAAGCGCCCGCAGGACCGCATCGTGCTGGCGAACGCCGCCCGGCAGTTCGCCCACGACGTGCGCAACTACGTCCCGGACGACGAGGAGGCGGGCAAGGAGTCCTTCCCGGCCTCCGACTCGCCGGCCGCCGCCGACGGGGTGCCCACCAAGCCCACCCTGGTGACGGCCCCGGACGGGACCACGTACGAGCTCGACCACGGCGCCGTCACCGTCGCCGCGATCACCTCCTGCACCAACACCTCGAACCCGTACGTGATGGTCGCCGCCGCGCTGGTGGCCAAGAAGGCCGTCGAGAAGGGCCTGACCAGCAAGCCGTGGGTGAAGACCACGCTCGCCCCGGGCTCCAAGGTCGTCACCGACTACTTCGACAAGTCGGGCCTGACGCCCTACCTCGACAAGCTGGGCTTCAACCTGGTCGGCTACGGCTGCACCACCTGCATCGGCAACTCGGGCCCGCTGCCCGAGGAGGTCTCCAAGGCTGTCAACGCCGCCGACCTCGCCGTCACCTCGGTGCTGTCGGGCAACCGGAACTTCGAGGGCCGGATCAACCCGGACGTGAAGATGAACTACCTGGCCTCGCCGCCGCTGGTGGTCGCCTACGCCATCGCGGGTTCGATGAAGGTGGACATCACCCGGGACGCGCTCGGCACCGACCAGGACGGCAACGCGGTCCACCTGGCGGACATCTGGCCGTCCGAGGCCGAGGTCAACGAGGTGGTGGCCGCCTCGATCGGCCAGGACATGTTCAACCAGTCCTACCGGGACGTGTTCGCCGGCGACGAGCAGTGGCAGGCGCTGTCCATCCCCACCGGCGACACCTTCGAGTGGGACCCGCAGTCCACCTACGTCCGCAAGCCCCCGTACTTCGACGGCATGCGGATGGACCCGGAGCCGGTCACGGACATCGCCGGCGCCCGGGTGCTGGCCAAGCTGGGCGACTCGGTCACCACCGACCACATCTCCCCGGCCGGCGCCATCAAGGCCGACACGCCCGCCGGCCAGTACCTGACCGAGCACGGTGTGGAGCGCCGCGACTTCAACAGCTACGGCTCGCGCCGCGGCAACCACGAGGTCATGATCCGCGGCACCTTCGCCAACATCCGGCTGCGCAACCAGATCGCCGCGGGCACCGAGGGCGGCTTCACCCGCGACTTCACCCAGCCGGACGGGCCGGTGGCGTTCATCTACGACGCCTCGCGCCACTACATCGAGCAGGACATCCCGCTGGTGGTGCTGGCGGGCAAGGAGTACGGCTCCGGCTCGTCGCGCGACTGGGCGGCCAAGGGCACCGCGCTGCTGGGTGTCAAGGCGGTCGTGGCGGAGTCCTACGAGCGCATCCACCGCTCCAACCTGATCGGCATGGGCGTGCTGCCGCTGCAGTTCCCTGAGGGGACGTCAGCGGACACCCTGGGGCTCACCGGTGAGGAGGCGTTCACCATCACCGGGGTGACCGAGCTGAACGAGGGCCGCACCCCGCGCACGGTCAAGGTGAGCACCGACACCGGCACCGAGTTCGACGCCGTGGTGCGCATCGACACCCCAGGCGAGGCGGACTACTACCGCAACGGCGGGATCATGCAGTACGTGCTTCGGTCGTTGATCCGCAAGTAACCAGCACGTAGCATCCGGTCCGGGCGACGGGCCGCATTCCTGCCGGCCAGGGATGCGGCCCGTCCGTGTTTGTCCGGAGGTGGCCCCTCACCGGCCCTTCACTAGTTGAACGCTCGCGTCAGAGGGACTCGTTGACAATTGAATACAAGACCCGGCAGATCCTCCGACGGCGAGTCATCCCACGTTTCGGACAGGTCTCAACTCGGGAAAGCTTACTGTCCAAACCTGCAATGGATCTTGCCCTGCCGGAGAGAAGTGGACTATACCTGTCGCGTCCAAGGAACCCGCCTCGCAGCGGGACGAGGCAGGGGGAACGGCGGGCGCAGCAGCCCGGCGATACGGTGACGTACCCCCCCTCGATGGATGCACGGCATCACCTCACGCTTCATCTGTTCGCGGTCGTCGGCGGATTCCGCTGCACCGCATGAGTCCTGTTAGAAGGCGAGGACTTGAGCATGGGATCCGAATTCAACCGTCGGGATCTGGTCAAGCGTTCCGCGGCGCTCGGCCTGGTGGCCATCCCGTCGGCCGGCCTGCTGAGCGCGTGCGCGTCCAGTGGTGGCGACAGCAGTTCCAGCACGCCCACCACGCCGGCGGCCGGAGCCACGGTCGACCCGAAGAACCCGTTCGGCGTCAAGGACGCCGACCCGCTGGACGTCGTCATCTTCGACGGCGGCTACGGACACGACTACGCCACCGCGCTGGGCAAGCTCTACGAATCCCAGCACAGCGGTGCCAAGGCGAGCGTGCTGCCCACCCAGGACATCACCGGCAAGCTCCAGCCCCGCTTCAACGGCGGTACCCCGCCGGACGTCATCGACGACTCGGGCGCTCAGGCCATCAAGCTGGACGTCCTGCAGAAGAACGGTCAGCTCGCGGACCTCACCCCGCTGCTGGACGCTCCGTACCTGGACGACCCCACCAAGAAGGTCCGCGACGTGCTGCAGCCCGGCACGATCGAGACCGGCACGCTGGCCGGCAAGATGTACTCGCTGAGCTACATCTACACCGTCAGCGGACTGTGGTACTCGGGCAAGCTGTTCAAGCAGCACGGCTGGACCCCCCCGAAGACCTGGAAGGACTTCATCTCGCTCTGCGGCGAGATCAAGAAGGCCGGCATCGCGCCGTTCTGCTACCAGGGCAAGTACCCCTACTACATGAACACGCCGATCCTGGACCTGGCCGCCAAGAACGGCGGCGTCGACATCCAAAAGCGTGTCGACGCGATGGACCCGACGGTCTGGGACGACCCGGCGATCAAGAACGCCGTCGAGGCGGCCTACCAGATCGTCTCCAACAACTACCTGCTCCCCGGCACCAACGGTCTGACCCACATCGAGTCGCAGACCGCCTGGAACCAGTACAAGGCCGCCTTCATCCCGTGCGGCTCCTGGCTGGAGAACGAGCAGATGAAGGCCACCCCGGCGGACTTCGACATGCAGTTCCTGCCGATGCCCTCCCTCGACGGCGACAAGATGCCGTGGGAGGCCATCCGGGCCGGCGCCGGCGAGCCCTTCATCGTGCCGGAGAAGGCCAAGAACAAGGCCGGCGGGCTGGAGTTCCTGCGCATGATGCTGACCAAGGAGGGCTCCGGCCGGTTCGCCGCCGCCGCCAACTCGCTCACCGTGCTCCAGAACGGTGTGGGCGCCGACGTCAAGCTGCGCCCGGGCACCGCCTCCACCGTGGTGGCGATCAATGCCGCCGGGAACAACACGTTCAACTTCAACTACCCCAACACGAACAGTGTGTTCGACGTCGCCCTGCAGAACGCGACCGCCGAGCTGATGGCCAAGCGCTCCACCCCCGCACAGTGGATCGCCAAGGCCAAGACGGCCGCGTCGAAGGAAAAGAAGGCCTGACCTAACGACGTCGTGCGAGCCGCGGGGGCCGGGACACGTCCCGGTCCCCGCGGCGGCGCAGCCCCTCGATCAGGAGCAGGATCCATGCAGCATCGCAAATACCCCTTTATTGTGGGTTTTCTCATCGTTCCGCTCGTCCTGTACATCGTCTTCGTGATCTGGCCGTATCTCCAGACCTTCGGCTACTCGATGACGGACTGGCAGGGCGAGTCCCAGAGCTTCAAGTTCATCGGGTTCGACAACTACACGGCGCTCTTCCACGACGGCGTGTTCAGAACCGCGCTGTGGCACAACATCCTGCTGCTGATCTTCCTGCCGATCATCACCATCCTGCTGGCGCTCTTCTTCGCCTTCATGGTGAACGTGGGCGGCCGTGAGCGGGCGGGCGGCGTCGAGGGGGTGCGCGGCGCCGGCTTCTACAAGATCGTCTACTTCTTCCCGCAGGTGCTGTCGGTCGCGATCTTGATCGTGCTGTTCGGCGCGGTCTACCGCAGCGACTCCTCGGGCCTGCTCAACGGCGTCCTGGTCAAGGTCCATCTGGAGGACGCCAGCAACCCGATCGAGTGGCTCAACGACCCCAGCCTCGTCCTGTGGTGCCTGCTGGCCATCCAGGTCTGGGCCGGCGTCGGCTTCTACCTGGTGCTGTTCTCGGCGGCCATGCAGTCCATCCCGAAGGACATCTACGAGGCCGCGCTGCTGGACGGGGCCGGCCGCTCGCAGACCTTCTTCAAGGTGACCCTGCCCCTGCTGTGGGACAGCGTGCAGACCTCGTGGGTCTACATCTCGATCTTCGCGATGGACTTCTTCGCCCTGGTGTCGGGTCTGACCCCGGGCACCGGCTACGGCGGCGGCCCCGACCACCACAGCGAGGTGATGGCCACCTACCTGATGCGCAACTTCCAGTTCTTCGGCAAGAGCGGCTACGCCTGCGCGCAGGGCGTGATCATCATGCTGGTGACCCTGATCGTATCCGCCATCACGCTCCGGGCCTCCCGGCGCGACCGTATCGAGTTCTGAGCGGGGAAAGCACCATGACCTCACCCATCACCGAGTCGCAGGCCGGTCTGATCGACCAGGTCCCCGTACCGGGTGATCTCCGCAAGCGGAAGACGACCGACGGCGAAGGTTACGACGGGGCCGGCGGCCGGGTGCTGAACGTCTTCTCGCACGGCTTCCTGGCGCTGTGGGCGATCATGATCGTCCTCCCGCTGGCCTGGATCATCCTCAGCGCGTTCAAGAACAATGCCGAGATCGGCGCCAGCGCCTGGTCCTGGCCCTCGCACTGGAGCTTCGGCGCCTTCGGCCGGGCCTGGGACAAGGGCATCGGCGACTTCTTCCTGAACACCGTGATCGTGATGATCTTCTCGGTGCCGCTGACGATGCTGTTCGGCGCGATGGTCGCCTACGTGCTGGCCCGGTACGAGTTCCCCGGCAACAGGTTCTTCTACTACCTGTTCGTCAGCGGCGCGATGTTCCCGTACTTCCTCGCCCTCGTGCCGCTGTTCTTCATGGTGAAGAACCTGCACATGCTCAACACCTACCAGGGCCTGATCCTGGTCTACATCGCGTACTCGCTGCCGTTCACCACCTTCTTCATGCACTCCTTCTTCAAGACGCTGCCCACCGCGGTGCACGAGGCGGCGGTGCTGGACGGGGCCTCGCACACCAGGACGTTCTTCCAGGTCATGCTGCCGATGGCCAAACCCGGCCTGCTGAGCGTCGGCATCTTCAACGTGCTCGGCCAGTGGAACCAGTACATCTTGCCGGTCACCCTCATGCAGCAGCAGAGCAGCACCGACAAGGACCACTCGATGCTGGCCCAGGGCCTGGTGAACCTCGCGCTGGCGCAGGGCTACTCCGGTGACTACCCGGCACTGTTCGCCGGCATGGTCATCGCCATGCTGCCGGTCCTGGTGGTGTACCTCTCCTTCCAGCGGCAGGTGCAGGCGGGCCTGACGGCCGGCACCTTGAAGTAGACCCGGCGGTCCGGGCCCGGCGCAGCCGCCGGGCCGAGCCGAGCGGCTCCGCGAACCCGCGGAGCCGCTGTTCGGCGTTCCGGCCGATTCGCATAACGGAGTGGTTCTCCCCCTTGACGGGACATCACCCCAAACACTCAACTTAGAGTTCACATGTTGTAGACGACGGGGTCTCGCTGGTGTGATGCCGGTGTGGTGCCGTCCGTGCGGGCAGCCGGAGGCGCTCCGACTGCCGGGCAGGAGTGGATGTCGTGGAGACTCCGGGATCGCAGTCATCGCTGCACCGGGCCAACCTGGAACGCGTCGTGCGTGCCGTACGGCTCGCCGGGTCGCTGACCCAGGCCGAGATCGCCCGGAGCACGGGGCTGTCCGCCGCTACGGTGTCCAACATCGTCCGCGAACTGCGGGACAACGGAACGGTGCAGGTCACGCCGACCTCCTCGGGGGGTCGGCGGGCGCGCAGCGTGTCGCTGTCCGGGGACGCCGGGATCGTGGTGGGGGTCGATTTCGGCCACTCGCACCTGCGGGTCGCGGTCGGCAACCTGGCCCACCAGGTGCTGGCCGAGCAGTCCGAGCCGATCGACGTGGACGCCTCCGCGTCGCAGGGCTTCGACCGGGCCGAGCAACTGGTCGCCCGGCTGGTGGAGTCGACCGGTATCGGCCCGGAGAAGGTGCTCGGCGTGGGGCTCGGCGTGCCCGGCCCGATCGACGTGGAGTCCGGGACGCTCGGCTCGACCGCGATCCTGCCGGGCTGGGGCGGCATCAATCCGCGCCAGGAGCTGAGCGACCGGCTCGGCGTCCCGGTCCAGGTGGACAACGACGCCAACCTCGGCGCGCTCGGCGAGCTGGTCTGGGGCGGCGGCCGCGGGGTCAAGGACCTGGCCTACATCAAGGTGGCCAGCGGCGTCGGCGCCGGCCTGGTGATAGACGGCCGGATCTACCGCGGCCCGGGCGGCACCGCCGGTGAGATCGGCCACATCACGCTGGACGAGTCGGGTCCGGTGTGCCGCTGCGGCAACCGCGGCTGCCTGGAGACGTTCACCGCGGCGCGCTACGTGCTCGAGCTGCTGCGCGGCAGCCACGGCGACGGACTGACCGTGCCGAAGATGGTGCAGCTGGCCCGCGAGGGCGATCCGGGCTGCCGCCGGGTGATCGGGGATGTCGGACGTCACATCGGCATGGGTGTCGCCAGTCTCTGCAACATCTTGAACCCCAGCAGGATCGTGCTCGGCGGCGATCTGGCCGAGGCCGGGGAACTGGTGCTGGGTCCGATAAGGGAGTCGGTGTCGCGCTACGCCATCCCCAGCGCCGCCCAGCGGCTGTCGGTGATGCCCGGCGCGCTGGGCGCTCGCGCGGAGGTTCTGGGGGCACTCGCCCTGGTGTTGAGCGAGATGGGCGATTCGACCCTTTTGGACGGAAATGCTGCGGTTGATGAGCCCGCCTTTTCAGCATAACTGAGCGTTCACACTGCTAACGAAACGCGCCGTTGCCATCTCGTTAAGTGTTTACTTCTTGACGACACGGTGTCAGCCGGAGTTGACTCACGAGCACCTCGGCCGCGGTGTTGCGGCCCTGTCAGGGAGGCAACCTCACATGAACGCAATGACGCGTCGCTTCGCTGTCGGAACGGTAGCCGTTTCGATCGCGCTCACCATGGCCGCTTGCGGCAAGGCGGGTGACGACAAGGGGTCGAGCAACAGCAGCAGTGACAGCAAGGCCAACAAGTCGATCGGCCTGCTCCTGCCGGAGAACGCGACCACGCGCTACGAGAAGTTCGACAAGCCGCTGATCGAGGCGAAGATCAAGGAGCTGTGTGCGGACTGCACCGTCAGCTACGACAACGCCGCCGCTGACCCGCAGAAGCAGGCCCAGCAGGTCAACTCCATGATCACCAAGGGTGTCAAGGTCCTCATCCTCGACGCCCAGGACTCGGTCGGCATCAAGTCCTCCGTCGAGGCCGCCGCCGCCAAGGGCATCAAGGTCGTCGCCTACGACCGCCTCGCCGAGGGCCCCGTGTCGGCCTACGTCTCGTACGACAACGAGAAGGTCGGCGAGCTGCAGGGCCAGGCGCTGCTGGACGCGATGGGCCCCAACGCCAAGCCGTCCTCCAAGATCGTCATGATCGACGGTGACCCGGCCGACCCGAACGCCGCGCAGTTCAAGGCCGGCGCCCACAAGATCCTCGACGGCAAGGTGGACATCGCCTACGAGCAGAGCGGTCTGTGGAAGGACACCGTCGCCAACCAGAAGGTCACCGCGGCGATCACCCAGCTCGGCAAGGCCAACATCAAGGGCGTCTACTCCGCCAACGACGGGATGGCCGGCGGTATCGCCACCGCCCTGAAGGGCGCGGGCATCAGCGTGCCGCTGACCGGTCAGGACGCCGAACTCCCGGGTCTGCAGCGGATCCTGGCCGGCACCCAGACCAGCACGATCTACAAGGCCTACAAGCCTGAGGCCGACGCCACCGCCGAGATCGCGGTGGACCTGCTGACCGGCAAGGACTTCAAGTCCGTCGCCACCACCACGGCCACCAGCGCCTCCGGCCAGACCGTCCCGGCCCTGCTGATCGGCGCCACCTCGGTCACCAAGGCGAACATCAAGAGCACGGTCATCGCGGACGGTCTGTACACCACCGCCCAGCTGTGCACCGCCGAGTTCGCCAAGGCCTGCGCCGCCGCCGGCATCTCGTAGTCCCCGGCACCACCCTCCCGAATAAGCCTGTCCGGCGCCCCGCCTCAACCAACCACCCCGCTGCGAGGCGGGGTGCCGGACGGAAACACTTGTATCGGGGGATCGCAGTACCGGGGAACGGGATTACCCCTTCCCCGTTCCCCGTTCACTTGTAATCCTGTGCTTCTGCACTCCCTCCGCGGCTGTATCCAGCACGCGGCATCCCCGCCGGTCAGGCGGCGAAGGAGATGGTTCACGTGTCCGCTACGCCCGTGCTGGCGTTGCGCGGAGTCTCCAAGCGATTCGGTGCGGTCCAGGCCCTCACCGAGGTCGAGTTGGAGGTCCAGTCCGGAGAGGTTGTCGCCCTGGTGGGTGACAACGGTGCCGGCAAGTCGACGCTGGTGAAGACGATCGCCGGAGTCCACCCCATCGACGAGGGCGTCATCGAGTGGGAGGGCAGGCCGGTCACCATCAACCGGCCGCAGGACGCCCAGCACCTCGGTATCGCCACCGTCTACCAGGACCTCGCCCTGTGCGACAACCTGGACGTGGTCGGAAACCTCTACCTCGGTCGCGAGCTGCTCCGCTTCGGCAGCCTCGACGAGGTCACCATGGAAAAGCGCGCCCGCGAACTGCTGAGCACGCTGTCGATCCGGATCCCCAGCGTGCGGATACCGATCGCCAGCCTCTCCGGCGGCCAGCGCCAGGTGGTGGCCATCGCCCGCGCCCTGATCGGTGAGCCGAAGGTCGTCATCCTCGACGAACCCACCGCCGCCCTCGGTGTCGAGCAGACCGCACAGGTCCTCGACCTGGTCGAACGGCTGCGCGAGCGCGGCCTCGGCGTGATTCTGATCAGCCACAACATGGCCGACGTCAACGCCGTCGCGGACACCGTCCACGTACTGCGGCTCGGCAAGAACAACGGTTCCTTCCCGGTGAAGGGCACCACGAACGAAGAGATCATCGCCGCGATCACCGGCGCCACGGACAACGCGGTGACCCGTCGGCAGGCGCGCAACGCGGAGGCGGCCAAGTGAGCAGCGACAAGGGCACCCTGGACACGTCGACGCCGGCCGAAGAGGTACCGCCTCCCGCGGTGCAGGCCATCGACCCCCGGCTGCTGATACGCGAAGAGGGCCTCAAGGGGTACCTCACCGAGTTCAAGCGGCGGCTCAAGGGCGGCGAGCTGGGCTCGCTGCCCGTCGTGGTCGGCCTGATCATCATCTGGACGATCTTCCAGCTGAAGGACAGCCTGTTCCTCAGCTCGAACAACCTGGTGAACGTCAGCTACTTCCTGGCGGCCACCGGCATGATCGCCACCGGCCTGGTCTTCGTCCTGCTGCTGGGCGAGATCGACCTGTCGGTCGCCTCGGTCAGCGGTCTGTCGGCGGCGATCTTCGCGATTTTCGCCACCACGCACGGGATGAATCCCTGGCTGGCGGTCCTGCTGACCGTGCTGACGGGTGTCGGCATCGGCGCCATCCACGGCTTCTTCTTCGCCAAGATCGGCGTACCGGCGTTCGTCGTCACCCTGGCCGGCAACCTGGGCTGGAACGGCCTGATGCTGTGGCTGCTCGGCTCCACCGGCAGCCTCTCGATCCAGGACACCGGCCCGATGCACCTGCTGGGCCAGCGGTCGTTCTTCATGGACCAGTCGATCGCCGGCGCCTACATCCTGGCCACCGTCGGTGTCGTCGCCCTGCTCGCCAGCTCGCTGGTCGAGCAGTACCGGCGCCGCAGCGCCGGCGTCCCGTACCGTCCCACCAGCGAGATCGCGCTGCGCGTCGGCGCCCTCGCGGTGGTCGCCTACGTGGCCGCGTACGTGCTCAACAAGTCCGCCGGTGTGCCCACCGCACTGGTGATCTTCCTGGTCGCGCTGGTCATCTGCGACTTCGTGCTGCGCCGCACCACCTTCGGCCGCAAGGTCTTCGCGGTCGGTGGCGGTATCGAGGCGGCCCGCCGCGCCGGTATCAACGTGGCCATGGTCCGGATCTCGGTCTTCGCCATCTCCGGCGGCTTCGCGGCCATCGGCGGCCTGTTCCTGGCCGGCCAGACCTACACCGCCACCTTGCAGGCCGGCTCCGGCAACCTGCTGATGCTCGCCATCGCGGCGGCCGTCATCGGCGGTACCAGCCTGTTCGGCGGTCGCGGCAACGTGTGGTCCGCGCTGCTCGGCATGCTGGTCATCCAGTCCATCCAGACCGGCCTGGACCTGCTCAACATGAACACCTCCATCCAGTACATGATCACCGGCGCGGTGCTGCTGGCCGCCGTGGTCATCGACTCGGTGTCCCGCCAGACCCAGAAGACCTCCGGCCGGGCGTAGTCCCACCGGCGGCCCCACGGCGGGGCGCGCACCGCACCACCCGGACCGCCGGGCGGACCTGGACCTTCCAGGACCGCCCGGCGGTTTCGTATCCAGGCCCGCCCGGCGTGCTCCTGGGCGCGCTGCGACCCGCCCGTGACATTCGTCGCACGGGTCGGCCGACGCGCCGGTAACCGGAACATTAGACTCGTCCGAAGGCCGGACCGGCCCAAGGCGCCGGCGATGCGACAGAGGAGGAACGGGTGGCAGTGCTGACCCGTATCAACGGACCCCGTGACCTCGACCGGCTCGGCCAGGGTGAGCTGGTGGAACTGGCGGGGGAGATCCGCGCCTTCCTCGTCGACGCGGTGTCCAAGACCGGCGGGCACCTCGGCCCCAACCTCGGCGTGGTCGAGCTGACCATCGCGCTGCACCGGGTGTTCCACTCGCCGAAGGACCGGGTGCTGTTCGACACCGGACACCAGGCATATGTGCACAAACTGCTCACCGGCCGCCAGGACTTCAGCCGGCTCAAGAGCAAGGGCGGCCTGTCCGGCTACCCCTCGCGGGCCGAGTCCGAGCACGACGTGATCGAGAACAGCCACGCCTCGACCGTGCTGGGCTGGGCCGACGGCCTGGCCAAGGCCAACGAACTGCTCGGCCGCGACGACCACGTGGCCGCGGTGATCGGGGACGGCGCGCTGACCGGCGGCATGGCCTGGGAGGCGCTGAACAACATCGCCGCCGCCAAGGACCGCCCGCTGGTCGTCGTCGTCAACGACAACGAATGGTCGTACTCGCCGACCATCGGCGGCCTGGCCAACCACCTCACCACCCTGCGCACCACCGACGGCTACGAGCAGTTCCTCGCCCGCACCCGTGAAGTGCTGGAGCGCACCCCGCTCATCGGCCGGCCCCTCTACGAGACGCTGCACGGCGCCAAGAAGGGCCTGAAGGACTTCATCACCCCGCAGGGCATGTTCGAGGACCTGGGCCTGAAGTACCTCGGCCCGATCGACGGCCACGACATCGAGGCGGTGGAGTCCGCCCTGCAGCGGGCGAAGCGTTTCCGCGGCCCGGTCATCGTGCACTGCATCACCGAGAAGGGCCGCGGCTACCGCCCCGCCGAGCGCGACGAGACCGACCGCTTCCACGGCATCGGCCCGATCCACCCCGACACCGGGCTGCCGATCGCCGCGGCCGGCGCCGACTGGACCTCGGTCTTCGGCGACGAGATGCTCGAACTCGGCAAGGAACGCGCCGACATCGTGGCCATCACCGCCGCCATGCTGCACCCGGTCGGGCTGACCAAGTTCGCCGCCGCCTTCCCGCACCGGGTCTTCGACGTCGGTATCGCCGAGCAGCACGCCGCCACCTCCGCGGCGGGCCTGGCCACCGGCGGCCTGCACCCGGTGGTGGCGGTCTACGCGACCTTCCTGAACCGGGCCTTCGACCAGGTGCTGATGGATGTCGCCCTGCACAAGTGCGGCGTGACCTTCGTCCTGGACCGGGCCGGCGTCACCGGCAGCGACGGCGCCTCGCACAACGGCATGTGGGACATGTCCATCCTCCAGGTCGTCCCGGGGCTGCGCATCGCCGCCCCGCGCGACGCCGACCAGGTCCGCGCCCAGCTGCGCGAAGCGGTCGCCGTCGAGGACGCGCCCACCGTGGTCCGCTACTCCAAGGGCGCGGTCGGCCCCGCGGTCGCCGCGGTCGGCCGCATCGGCGGCATGGACCTGCTGCGGGCCCCCGCGGCCGGCACCGAGCGCCCCGACGTGCTCCTGGTCTCGGTCGGCGCGCTGGCCCCGATGTGCCTGGAGATCGCCGGGCTGCTCGACGCCCAGGGCATCACCAGCACCGTGGTGGACCCGCGCTGGGTCAAGCCGGTCGACCCGGAGCTGCCCGCCCTGGCCGCCCGGCACCGCGTGGTGGTCACCGTCGAGGACAACGGCCGGGCCGGCGGCGTCGGCGCCACCATCGCCCAGGCCCTGCGCGACGCCGAAGTGGACGTCCCGCTGCGGGACTTCGGCATCCCGCAGGAGTTCCTCGCGCACGGCTCCCGCAAGGACGTGATGGCCGCCATCGGCCTGACCGCCCCCGACATCGCCCGCCAGGTGACCGGCGTGGTCGCCACCATCGACGGCCGCTTCGCCGACGAGGCCGGCCCGCTGGGCGGCGCGGTGAGCGCGGTCCCGGCCGGCCCCGCCCTGCCCGGGCAGACCGCCGACGCGGCCGAGCCCGCCGAGGGCACCGGGCGCACCGATTCCACCGCGGAGAGCGCGCGCGACTGAGCGGCCGCCGCGGCCGGCGGGCGGTCAACCCGCCCCCGC
>NZ_FMCH01000276.1 GCF_900091855.1 Streptomyces sp. DvalAA-14 | reverse complement strand
GCCCTTGATCACGCTCCACGCGCCCGCGTCCCGGCGGGCCCAGAAGGGCCCGCCCATGTGCCCGAGCAGCACCTCGAGCCCGCCGTCGGTACCGCCGGCCCGGCGAAAGAGAAGAATTCCAGCACTGCGCCTGTCCGCCACCCGCCCAGTCTGCCCGCCGAAGGCGACCGCGGCCCGTCGCGGGCGCCCGCCGCCCGCCCCCGGTCCTCCTGGAGTCGGTCGGCGGGCAGTACCGCGGTACTGCCCGCCGACCGGCGACTGCGCTCCGTGGTACCGCGCCGCGGCGGCTCGGCGACCGTACGGTCGTCACAGGGCACCGGAAGATCCGTCCGGGGGCCCGCGTACCGGAAGCACCCCCGAGGGACCGAGGACACAGCCATGATCGAGATCAGCCACCTGGTCAAGCGCTACGGGGACAAGACCGCCGTCGACGACCTGGACATCACCGTCCGGCCCGGCACGGTGACCGGATTCCTGGGCCCCAACGGCGCCGGGAAGTCCACCACCATGCGCACCGTCGTCGGCCTGGACGCACCCACCAGCGGCAGCGTCCGCGTCAACGGCAAGCACTACGCCGAGCACCGCGCGCCGCTGCGGGAAGTCGGCGCCCTGCTGGAGGCGAAGTCCATCCACCCCGGGCGCTCCGCCTTCGGACACCTGAAGGCGCTGGCCCTCACCCACGGCATCCCGATGCGCCGGGTGGAGGAGGTCATCGGCATCGCCGGGCTGAGCGAGGTCGCCGGGAAGCGGGCCGGCGCGTTCTCGCTCGGCATGGGCCAGCGTCTGGGCATCGCCGCGGCGCTGCTGGGCGACCCGCGGACCGTCCTGCTGGACGAGCCGGTCAACGGTCTCGACCCCGAGGGCGTGCTGTGGATCCGCAACCTGCTCACCGGGCTCGCCGCCGAGGGCCGGACCGTCTTCGTCTCCTCCCACCTGATGAGCGAGATGGCCCTGACCGCGCAGAACCTGGTCATCGTCGGCCGCGGCAGGCTGCTGGCCGACACCACCGTGGCCCGCTTCGTGCAGGAGGCCGGCGGGAACAGCGTGGTCGTCGCCAGCTCCGACCCGGCGCGGCTGCGCGCGGCGCTGCTCGGACCGGGCGTGGACATCACCGGCAGCACCGGCACCGAAACCCTGCACGTCACCGGGCTGACCGCCCGCGAGATCGGCATCGCCGCCGCCGAGCACGGCATCACCGTCTACGAGCTGTCGGCCCGGTCGGTCTCCCTGGAGGAGGCCTTCATGAACCTGACCCGCGACTCGGTCGAGTACCACAGCACCAGCGGCGTCCGGCCCCGGCCGCCGGAGGCCCCCGGAGGCACCGGGGGTCCCGACGGTCCGGACGGTTCCGACAGCGGCCTCATCGGTCGCGGCGAAAGGAGCGCGGCATGAGTGTCGGCGTGCACCATCCCCCCCTCGGCGCCGTCGTCGAGGAGCGGCCCGCCTACCGGGTCACCGGCCGGCGCGTGCTGCGCGCGGAGTGGTCCAAGCTGTGGTCCCTGCGGTCCACCTGGATCACGCTGGGCGTCTCGCTGCTGGCGCTCATCGCCTTCGGCTGGATCGCCTCCGCCAGCTACACCCCGGACGGCACCATCAGGGGCCCCGGCGGCGACGCCCACGACGCGGTGGGCCTGGCACTGGGCGGGATGAACTTCACCCAGCTCGCCATCGGGGGTCCTCGGGGTGCTGATCACGGCGGGGGAGTACTCCACCGGCATGATCCGCTCCACCCTGGCCGCCGTCCCGCGCCGGCTGCCGGTGCTGTGGGCGAAGGCGGCGGTCTACTTCGTGGTGGTGCTGGTCCCGCTCACCGCGGCGGCCTTCGCGGCGTTCCTGATCGGACGAAGCGCGCTGTCCGGATCGGCGATCGCCCTCCAGCTGTCCTCACCCGGGGTCGTCCGCAGCCTGCTCGGCGCGGGCGTCTACCTCGCGCTGGCCGGCGTGATGGCCGCCGCGCTGGGCATGCTGCTGCGCTCGGTGGCGGGCGGCATCGGCGCCTACGTCCTCGGTGTGCTGCTGCTGGGCGAACTGGTCAAGCTGCTGCCGAACTCGATCAGCGACTCCGTCGGCCCGTACGTGCCCGGCAACGCCGGAGGCGCCGTCTTCGCCCTCACCCGCGCCTCCGGCACCCTCAGCCCCGGCGCGGGCCTGGCGGTCTTCGCCGGATGGGCGGCCCTGCTGCTGGCCGCGGCCGCGTACCGGCTGCGCCGCAGCGACGTGTGAGGCCATCGAACCGCCGGACGGCGGCGCCGCGGCTCTAGAGTCGGGGCAGACGGCCTCCGTCCCTCGCAGACAGCAGGTACCAGCTCCGTGACGCGCAGCCCCGCCCTCCCGTTCGATCCGCTGTCGGTGCATCCGCTGGCCCAGCGGTGGGTGGGCTTCACCCAGCGGATGCGCCGCTGCGACCAGGCGTATCCGCGCCGGCTGGACGCGCTCGTCGCCGCGGTGGTGGCACTGCTCGGCCTGGCCGACGTGCTGGTCAAGGACCGGGACAACCCCTTCCACGGTCTGCACGGCATCCCGCTGCCGGCCGCGCTGGCGCTCATCGCGGGCCTGGCACTGCCGCTGCTGTGGCGGCGCCGGGCCCCCGGCGCCGTCTTCTGCGCCGTGCTGGCGGTCTGCACCGCGCAATGGTCGCTGGGCGTGCTGCTGCACAGCGACCTGAGCGTGCTGGTCGCCCTCTACTCGCTGGCCCGCTACGCCCGCCGGCCGCGGCTGCCGTGGGCCGCCGCGGCCACCGTGGCGGCGGCCACCGTCCTGGTGCTGCGGGTCGCGGTGATCAGCGAGCCGCTGCTCAGCCTGTTCTTCGTGTGCGGCACCGCGACCGCGGCCGTGGCGCTGGGCCTGGCGGTGCGGATCCGGCAGGCGCAGATCGCGGCGACGGCCGATCGCGCGGCGCGGCTGGAGACCGAACGCGAGCAGCGGATCCAGCTGGCCATCAGCGCCGAGCGCGGCCGGGTGTCCCGCGAGATGCACGACATCGTCGGCCACAGCCTCGCCGTCATGATCGGCCTGGCCGACGGCGGCGCCTCGCTGGCCGCCACCGCCCCCGAACGCAGCGCCGAAGCCCTCCAGGTCATCGCCGGCACCGGGCGGCAGGCCCTGGGCGAACTGCGCCGCACCCTGGCCGCCCTGCGCGAGCACCCGTCCCGTCCCGGCCCGCCGCCGGCGCGCCCCGCCCCGGCCGAACTGGCCCCGCAGCC
>NZ_FMCH01000083.1 GCF_900091855.1 Streptomyces sp. DvalAA-14 | reverse complement strand
GGAGCCGCTGGACCCGGACGCGGCACTCGACCTGCTCGGCGCGGCGGTGGCGGGCAAGGAGACCACGCTGGCCGTGGCGGAGGTCGACTGGGACCGGTTCGCCCCCGCCCTCACCGCCGTACGCCCCAGCCCGCTGATCGCCGATCTGCCTCAGGTGCGGCGGGGCCGGCCGGAGCCCCGGGCCGAGCAGCCGGCACCGAGCGCGTCGGAGCTCACCGGCACGCTCGCCGGCCTGTCCCCCACCGACCAGGAGCGCCACCTGCTGACGGTGGTACGTACCGAGGTCGCCGCCGCGCTCGGACACGCCGGGCCGGACGCCGTGGACCCGGAGCGGGCCCTGAAGCAGCTGGGGTTCGACTCCCTCATGGTCGTGACCCTGCGCAACCGGCTGCACGCCGTCACCGGGCTGCGGCTGCCGGCCACGCTCGCCTTCGACCATCCGACCCCGGCGGCCATCGCGCTCTTCCTGCGCGGCGAACTCGCTCCCGAGGCCGCCGGTCCGTCGGTGCGCGACCAGCTCGCCGGGCTGCGTGCGGCGGTGTCCGCGGCCGCCTCCGCCGACGTGCGCGAGGAATTGGCCACCGGACTGCGCGCGGTACTGGCCGAACTCGCCGCCACGGCCGGGGAGGACACGGAACCGGCCCCGGCGCAGCGCCTGCTCGACGCCAGCGATCAGGACGTCTTCGACTTCATCGACAACGAGCTCGGCAATTTCTAGCTCCCGGCTCTAGCGAGGAACGCCATGTCTGACGAGAAGAAGTTGCGGGAGTACCTCAAACGCGCCGCGGTCGAACTGGCCGAGTCCCGACGTCGTATCGAGCAGTTGGAGGGCAGGCGCCCCGAGCCGGTGGCGATCGTGGGGATGGCCTGCCGCTACCCGGGCGGTGTGGCCTCCCCCGAGGACTTCTGGTCACTGGTGGCGTCGGGTACGGAGGTGGTCGGCGCCTTCCCGGGCGACCGCGGCTGGGACGTGGCGGGCCTCTACCACCCCGACCCCGACCATCCGGGCACCACCTACGTCCGTGAGGGCGCCTTCCTCTACGACGTGGCCGGCTTCGACGCCGAGTTCTTCGGGATCTCCCCGCGCGAGGCCGTCGCGATGGATCCGCAGCAGCGGCTGCTGCTGGAGACGTCCTGGGAAGCCTTCGAGCACGCCGGCATCGACCCGGCCACGCTGCGCGGCTCCCGGACCGGTGTCTACGCGGGCCTCACCTCCAGCGACTACGCGATGCAACTCGCGGCCACCGACGAGGACATCGAGGCGCACCGCCTGACCGGTGTGGCCGGCAGCGTGGCCTCGGGGCGTATCTCCTACGTGCTGGGCCTCGAAGGGCCGGCGCTCACCGTGGACACCGCCTGCTCCTCCTCGCTGGTCGCCCTGCACCTCGCCACCCAGGCCCTGCGCCAGGGCGACTGCTCACTCGCGCTGGCCGGCGGGGTGACCGTCCTCGGTTCGGCCGAGCCCTTCGTGGACTTCAGCCGGCAGCGCGGTCTCGCACCCGACGCCCGGGTGAAGGCGTTCGCGGGCGCGGCCGACGGCACCGCGTGGGGCGAGGGGGTCGGGATGCTGGTGCTGGAGCGGCTCTCCGACGCCCGGCGCAACGGGCACCAGGTGCTGGCGGTGGTCCGGGGCAGCGCGGTCAACCAGGACGGGGCGAGCAACGGTCTGACGGCGCCCAGCGGTCCGGCGCAGCAGCGGGTGATCCGGCAGGCGCTGGCCAACGCGGGCCTGACAGCCGCCGACGTGGACGTGGTCGAGGCGCACGGCACGGGAACGCGCCTCGGCGACCCGATCGAGGCGCAGGCGCTGCTGGCCACCTACGGCCGGGAACGGGCCGGCGGAAGGCCGCTGTGGCTGGGCTCGGTGAAGTCCAACATCGGCCACACCGGGCCGGCCGCGGGTGTGGCCGGGGT
>NZ_FMCH01000274.1 GCF_900091855.1 Streptomyces sp. DvalAA-14 | reverse complement strand
CGGCCGCCGTGTGGAGTTTCCCCTCCGGCCGGCAGCGCGGCCCGGCGCGCGAGGCCCTCGCGGCCGGCGGTGTCGACAGCACCGCGGTGGACCACCGGGGCGGCGCCTTCCTGGTGGTCGCCGGCGACGCCGGGGACGAACCGGCCGGGCTGCCGGCGGGCGCACGGCGCCGTCCGGATCTCTGCCTGCTGACCGTGCTCGGCGCCGACGGCGGGTCGTCACTGCTCCTGGTGAGCCGGGCCGAGGCCGACTCGCGGGCCCGGCGCAGCCACGACCTGCTCTATCCGGCCGGCCCGCCGGAGCCCTCGCCGCCGGCTGCCCGGGCCGCCAAGCGGCGGTCGCCGCACAGCGGTCTGCTCATCGGCTCTCCCCCGCATCAGGACCCGGGCCCGACGGAATCCGTCTGACCGGTCCGCCCCGGGGGGCGGAGGGCGGGGCGGGAAGTGTCAGCCGGCCGGCTGGTAGTGCTGGAGGTAGAGGAAGATCGACTTCCAGCCGGAGCCGACGTTGAGGATGTGCAGTTGGCCGCCCGCCGGGCCGAGGTCGAGGGCCGCGATGCCCTCCACCTCGTCGTCCGGCTGGACGTCCTGCGAGAAGGCCCGGCTCACCGCGCCCGTGGCGGGGTCGATGGCGTAGACCGCCTTGTCGCCGTCGCCGTCGCCGTCGCCGTCGACCGAGGCGTACAGGGTGCCGTTGAGCATCGCCGCGCCCTGGATCCGGCTGAGCGGGCTGGACAGCCGTACCGTGGCGGCGACCGGCAGCGCCGCGCCGGCCGGCAGGGACAGCAGGTCGCCGAGCCGGTAGCCGACGAGTTCGTCGGTGCCCTGGGCGGCGTCCTGGTTCCAGGCCGCGGTCCAGACCAGGCCGGCCGCCGGGTCCACCGCGACCCACGGCACCCCGCCGGGCAGCAGCGCCAGCGGAAGCCGCACGTAGCGGCCGGTCCAGCTCAGGTCGGCCGTCGAGTAGAGCGCGAGGATCGGGTTCTGGTAGCTGTCGCCGTCCTCGATCGGCGCGACGACATAGCCGCCGTACACGTCGATGTCGCCGATGTGGTCCGATCCGTAGCCGCCGCTCAGCGCGGCCGGGATGGCCAGCGCGTTGGCGGCGGTCTCGTGATTGCCGCTGACCGTGGCCTTGTCCAGGCTGTACGTGCCCGAGTAGTAGAAGTACGTGCCGTCGGTGGCGATGCCCTGGCCGCGCTCCAGCGCGGTGGCCCCCGTCCAGGTGGAGTAGCCCGGAAGGCGGTTCCACGTCGTGGCGAATGCGGTCTGCGGCAGCAGCGCCAGTGCGGCCGCGGCGGTCACCACGCTTCCCACGCGCCGGATCTTCATCAGCCCGAACCTCCATGTCGACCGGTGACAAGCCCAGTTGGCCTTTGGCGGCACCCATTGCAGCAGCGCGGCGGCGGACCGCCCCACCAGCGGCGGGTGAACTCTGGCCGACGGGAAGCACAGCGGGGGTCGCCGGTGCACAGCGGGCGGCGCCGGTGCACAGGGGGCGCCGCCGCGACCGCCCCCGCCCGCCGGACCCGACCGCGACGCACGCGGGCGACCGGCGATACTCGGCCCATGGCTGATCACGACGCGGACGCGGGATACCTGCTCGACAACCAGCAGTCCGAGGCCGGCATCCGCTTCGGCGCGCTGGCCGAACTGTTCGATCCGGTGACCTTCCGGCACGTCGACCGGCTCGGGATCGGCGCGGGCATGCGGTGCTGGGAGATCGGCGCCGGCGGCCCCACCGTCCCGCTTGGCCTGGCCGCCCGCGTCGCCCCGGGCGGCCCCGCACAGCGGCTCGCCAACCGCCTGCGGTCCGGTTTCCGCGCCCTGATGGCCGCGCGCGGCGCGGATCTCGCCTACGGGCGCACCCTGCCCCGGCTGCTGCGCGAAGCCGGCCTGGACGACGTCCGCGCGGATGCCTACTTCCCCATCGCCTCGCCGGCCTGCACCGTCCTGGAGGCCGCCACCGTCCGGCAGATCCGTGGCCGCCTGGTGGCCGCCGGCCTCGCCACCGACGACGACATCGACCAGCACCTGGCGAACGTCGCCACCGGCCGCCTCGACCTGGCGACCGCCCCCATGATCTCCGCCTGGGGCCGGCGCCCACCGGCCGCCCGGCCGGCCTGAGCCGGAGGCCGGGTCCGTCCGGCTCGCGGCGGGCCTGCCGCGCCGCCCGGGCCGGAGGCACAATGCGCTGGCGGACCGGGCCGGGGGCTGCCAGGATCCGGTGATGAGGACCCGGCTCACCGAGGAACGCGACTTCGCCTGGCTCGGCAGGCCGATCGACGCCCGTCCGCTGTTCGCGGCCGAACTGTCGTCCCTGCTCGGTCTGCTGCGCGCGCTGCGGCCCGCCGACTGGAACGCGACGGCGGTTCCGGGCTGGACGGTTCGGGATCTGGCCACCCCCCTCCTCGGCGACTTCCAGGGCCGTCTGGGCTGGCACGAGGGCGGCTACCGGCCCGCCGTCGCGGCCGGCGAGACCCTGGAGGCCTTCATCCATCGCGTCAACCAGGAGTGGATCGACCTCCACGCCGGTCTCGGCCCCGCCGCCGTCATCGACGCCCTGGAGGCGGCCGGGAGCCGGGTGACCGGGCAGTTCGCAACCGGCGACCTGCGAGCCACCGGTCCGGCGGTGTCCTGGGCGGGCGCCGACCCGGCGCCCCAATGGCTGGACACCGCCCGGGAGTTCACCGAGTACTGGACGCACCGGCAGCAGATCCGGCACGCCGCGGGCCGCGCCACCGACCCGGAGCCGCGGGCGCTGTCCTTGGTGCTCGACACTTTTCTGCGGGCCCTGCCCCACACCCTGCGCGACACGTCCGCAGCCGTGGGAACGCAGATCCTGGTGGCCATCGACGATCCGGCCGGCGGTACGTGGACCGTGACCGCGACCGAGCCCCGCTGGTCACTGGCCGAGGCACCGCACGGCCGGCCGGCCGCCTCGGTGCGTCTGGATCCGGAGACCGCGTGGCGGCTGTGCACGCGCGGCATCACCCCCGCCGCCGCCCTAGGCCGTGTCTGACAAATCCCGCCTGCCCCGCGACGCCTGGCACGCGCGCTCGCTGCGTTGTCGGGGTCGTCCGAGTAGCCCACTACGAGGACACCCCTCCGCCTTGCGATCGCACGCACCAGACGCCGCGGGGCCCCGCCCTGCGGGCGGACGGCGCTATTTGTCAGACACGGCCTAGGCCGGGCCGGTCTGCGCGGACAGCGCCGCCTGGCCGAGCGTGTTCTCCAGATCCTGTCGATCGTCCGCTGAGGATCCCGGGCCAGGACCGCGACGACCGCGACGACCGCGGCGGGGGCGGGCGGCCCGGCGGCGAGACGCAGCTCACACCCCTTGCGCTGTCACACATCGCCGCCTGGCCGGTCAGTGGTGTGTACCCGCTTCACCGCTAGGAGGTCACGATGGAATCGCGTCTGAACTACTTCGGCAACGCCTCGGCAGGCAAGGTGCTCAAGCACATCAACTCGGCAGGCAGGGCGGCGGAGGACTCGTCGCTGCCGGCCGCGACGCAGGAACTGGTGAAGATCCGCGCGAGTCAGATCAACGGCTGCGGCTTCTGCACCGACATGCACACCAAGGACGCCGCGCAGGCCGGGGAGACCGCGATCCGCCTCAACCTGGTCGCGGTCTGGCGGGAGGCCACCGTCTTCACCGACGCCGAGCGCGCGGCCCTGGAACTGGCGGAGCAGGGCACCCGCATCGCCGACGCCGCCGGCGGCGTCACGGAGGAGGCCTGGGCGAACGCCGCCCGGCACTACGACGAGGACCAGCTCGTCGCGCTGATCTCCCTGATCGCCATCATCAATGCATACAACCGCATAAACGTCATCAACCAGCAGCCCGCCGGAAGCTACGTTCCGGGCCAGTTCGGCTGAACGGAAACCGGTCGGCGGCAGGTATGACCACGGGTATCCGCCGCCGCCCGGGGCTTGTAGCATGGTGAACCGGATGTCGAAAGGGGAAACCATGCCCGCCGGTGACGACGCGGCCTCCCTCGACCGGGCGGCGCGGGAATTCATCGCGGCACGCGGGAGGCTTTTCGGAATTGCGTACCGGGTACTCGGCAGTGCCGCGGAGGCCGAGGACATTGTGCAGGAAGCATGGCTGCGGTGGCAGAACACCGACCGCGCCAGGATCGCCGAGCCGGCGGCCTTCCTCACCACCGTCACCACGCGGCTGGCGATCAATTCCGCCCAGTCCGCCCGGGTGCGGCGCGAGTCGTACATCGGCCCCTGGCTGCCGGAGCCGGTCGACACCGGGCCGGATCCGCAGCTGGGCGCGGAGCGGGCGGAGGCCCTGGAGTTGGCGGTCCTCTTCCTGCTGGAGAAGCTGAATCCGGTCGAGCGGTCCGCCTACGTCCTGCGGGAGGCGTTCGACTACCCGTACCAGCGGATCGCCGAGATCCTCCAGACCAGCGAGGCCAACAGCCGGCAGCTGGTGAGCCGGGCCCGCCGGCACCTGGCCGCCGAGCACCGGGAGCCGGTCGGTGCCGCGGCTCGCCGGCGCCTGATGGAGGTCTTCCTGGACGCCGCGCGGAGGGGCGATCTCGCGGCCTTGGAGAAGGTCCTCGCCGAGGACGTCGTCAGCTATTCCGACGGCGGCGGAACGCGCGGCGCCTCCAGGATCCCGGTCGCCGGCCGGGCGCGCGTCTCCCGCTACCTCGCCGCCTTCGCGCCCCGTTTCTGGGCCGGATCGGACCTTCGCTGGGTCGAGGCGAACGGCGGGCCCGCCGTTCTCGTCTCCGCGCAGGGGAATGCGGTGGCTCTGCTGTCCGCGGAAGTGTCGGAACAAGGGATCGACCGAATCCTCTGGATTATGGCTCCGGACAAACTTTCCTCCTACATGGAATCCGTCGGCAGCTGAGAGCGGCCCGCCCGCCGGAAATGTCGCGCTGGACGATGGAACAACTCCCGTGGATCTTCCGTCATGGATCGTCCGCCACGGTTTTCCTATGCTCAAAGGAGTACCGCGAGTTCTCCCCCGAGAAAGGCTTTGCCGTGTACGACCACCAACGCCTGACCACACCGTTCCCCTCGCACGCCACGACCGGCGAGGTCATCGAGGGCGTCGATCTCACCGGGCGGCGGGCCATCGTCACCGGCGGCGCCTCCGGTATCGGCGTGGAGACCGTCCGGGCCCTGGCCGCCGCCGGGGCGGAGGTGACGATCGCCGCGCGCAATCCGGTCTCCGGCCAGCAGGTCGCCCGGGAACTCGACGGCGGGCCCGGGAGCGGATCCGTGCGGGCCGCGGCGCTGGATCTGGCGGATCTGGGCTCGGTCGGCGCCTTCGCGCGCGGCTGGCAGGGGCCGGTCGACATCCTCGTGGCCAATGCGGGCATCATGGCCGTGCCCGATCGCCGGCTGACCGCCGAGGGCTGGGAACTGCACCTGGCGACCAACTATCTGGGCCATTTCGCCCTGGCCACCGCCTTGCACGCCCAGCTGCGCGCGGCCGGCTCGGCCCGCGTCGTGATCGTCAGTTCCGGCGCGCACCGCACCGCGCCGTTCGACTTCGAGGACCCCCAGTTCGAGCGGCGCCCGTACGACCGCTGGACGGCTTACGGCCAGTCCAAGACCGCCGATGTGCTGCTCGCCGTGGGCGCCCGGCGCTGGGCCGGGGACGGGATCACGGCCAACGCGCTGAACCCGGGGTGGATCAGCACCAACCTCCAGCGCCACGTCGACGACGCCACCATGCGCGCGATGGGCGCCATCGACGTGGAGGGCAACATCATCCCGCAGCCCTACTACAAGGAGCCCGACCAGGGCGCGGCGACCTCCGTGCTGCTCGCCGCCTCACCGCTGGTGGAGGGTGTGACGGGACGTTACTTCGAGGACAACCAGGAAGCACCGCCCGTCGAGGACACCCGCGACGACTCCGGCGGTGCGGCCACCCACGCCCTCGACCCCGCGACGGCAGACCGCCTGTGGGACTACGCCTCCGCGGCGCTGCGCTGAAGCCCAGCGGCGCCCGCGGCGGCGCGCGACGGCGAGAGCACCCGATCGCCGCACGCGGGGGGTGGCCGGCCCCCGAGCCGTCATGCGCCCGGGCCCGGCAGGGCGGTCGCCTTGCGCAGCAGCACCGACCGCTCGCGGGTGTTGCGGCACAGCCGGGCGGCCTCTTCCCGTTCGGACCGGGCCTCGGCGGTCCGGTCGAGGCGGATGAGCAGTTCGCCGCGCACGCTCGGGAGCAGGTACGAGCCGGACAGGCGGCCGGCGGCCGCCACTTGGTCCACCAGGGACAGTGCTTGCCGGGGCGCACCGGCCATCGCGACGGCGACGGCCCGGTTGAGCTCCACGGCGGGTGAGGGGGCCACCCGGCCGAGCACCTCGTAGAGCAGGACGACACGCTCCCGGTCCGTCTCCGCCACCGAGGGGGCAGCCGCGTGGCAGGCGGCGATCGCCGCCTGCAGACCGTAGGGGCCCAGGCCGCGTCCGACCGAGCTGGCCCGGCCCAAAGCGGCCGGACCCCGGCGGATCGCCGAGCGGTCCCAGCGGCGCCGGTCCTGGTCCGCCAGCAGCACCGCCTCCCCGTCGGGGCCGGTCCGGGCCGGGAAACGCGCGGCGGTGAGCTCGAACAGGGCCAGCAGCCCGTGCACGTCCGGCTCGTCGGGCAGCAGGGCGGCCAGCGTCCGGGCCAGGCGGACGACCTCGTAGGCAAGTTCGGCGCGCAGCAGGTGGTCGCCGGCCGTCGCGGTCGAGCCCTCGGTGAAGATCACGTAGAGCACGCTCAGCACGCCGCCGAGCCGCGCGCGCCGTTCCTCGGGCGGCGGCAGCCCGAACGGCACTTCCGCCGCGGCGACCGTCTTCTTCGCCCGGGTGATCCGTGGCTGGACCGTCGGCACGGGCACGAGGAACGCCCGGGCGATCTCCTCGCTCGCCAGGCCGCCCACCGCGCAGGGTCAGGGCCACGCGGGCCTTGGGCGCCACAAGGTCGAACGGGACGGCGGGGGATCGACACGGCGGCCGGACCGGTCGGGGGTTTTTTTCCCGGCGCGGCCGGACGGCGGGTCAGCGCGGCCCGGCGGGCCCGGCGGGCCCGGTCGGGCGGATCTGCCGGGTGGGCGTGGTGGGCCGGGTGGGCCTCGTGGGCCGGACCGAGGCGGCCAGCGCCTCGGCGAGCGGCGCTGCCTCGGGGTGCCACCTGGCCTCCCACTCCAGGCTGAGCCATCCCTCGTAGCCGAGGCGGTCGAGTTCCCGGTAGAAGGCGGTCAGCGGGACGGTGCCCGCGCCGAGCGGCAGGGGGGTCCGCTCGGTGGGCGAGGCGACGTCCTTGACCTGTGCGTGGACGAGGTAGGGAGCGAGCAGGCGGGCGGTGGCGGCGACGGACTCGCCGCACCGCCAGGGGTGCAGGACGTCCCAGATGGCGCCGATCCTGACCGGGTCCGGCGCGGCGCGGACGGCGGCCGCCAGGATGCGCGCGAGGTCGGCGCCGCGCGGGTGCGAGTCGTGCGTCTCCAGCAGGATGTGCACGCCGTCGGGCAGGCGGGCGGCGATCCGGACCAGGCGGCGCACGGCCCGCGCGTCGGCGCGGGCGCGGCTGCCCGGCTGGTCCGGCCGGTCGTCGATGTCGGTGGCGCCGGGGAAGACCCGCAGGTACGGCACCCCCAGGTCGGCGGCGAGCCGCGCGTGCAGGAGGGCGTCGGCCACGCAGGCGTCGTCGTCCACCCGTTCGGAGGCGATGCGTACGTAGGAGGCGAGTGCGAGCGCGGTGACGCCGTCCTGCGCTGCCCGGCGCAACTGCGCCCGGATCCGCCCGCGTTGGGCTGTGTCCAGCCCTACGTGCACGGGTTCGTCGTCGGCCGCGCGCAGTTCGAGGCCGGTCCAGCCGCTGGTCCGGGCGAGCGCGAGGACGTCGGCGAGAGGTGTGCCCGGGCAGCCCAGGGTGGAGAAGGCCAGCGGCCAGCCGGTCGGCGTCCTCACGGTGGTGCTCCCTCGGTCGGCGGAAGGACCGGAGCCGGCGCGCGGTCGACCCGAGGTTCATCCATATGAACACAGGGCGGAATACTGAACTCCCATGACGTCAGGTGACGTTAGGTTCACCGCCCGCCGACGTCAAGAAGGTTGGTGATCCGTGTCAGAACCCTTGACCGGTGTCACAGGACAGTTCTAGGGTCCCGGCTATTCCTCCATGTGGATCGAATTTCTATACATGAACTTCTCATACGTGAACTCCGGAGCCCCGTGCCCGACCCACTGCACCCTTGCGTGAACGGAGTACGACCATGAGCGCGCTGCGCAGCAGGACCCGTAGGACCAGCAGGCCGAGCACGCCCGGCCGGGCCACCGGACGCGGACGAGCGCTCCCGCTCGCCGTCCTGGCCGTCGCCCTGGCCACTGCCTCCACCGCCCTGACCGGATGCGGCGGCGGTTCCGGCGGCGGCTCGGCCTCGGGCCCGCTGAAGGTGTGGGTGCGCGGTGCGGGCGACTCGCAGAAGGCGTACCAGATGGTCTTCGACGCCTACACCAAGCAGTCCGGCGTGAAGATCCAGCTCTTCATGACCAACACCGACTTCGAGACCAAGCTGAACGCCGCCGCGGCCGCCCACAAGCTGCCCGACGTGGTGATCGACGACGGGGCGCAGCTCGGCGCGTTCAAGAGCCAGGGCATCATCACCGAGGTCGACAAGTCCAAGATCAGCGGCGCGAGCCAGGTGAGCGACACCGCCTGGAAGTCGGTGGCCGACGACAAGGGCGCCACCTACGGGGTGCCGTTCTCCGCGCAGGCCTCCGTCCTGCTGGTGCGCAGCGACTGGCTGAAGAAGGTCGGTATGCAGCCGCCGAAGACCTGGGCCGATCTGGAGAAGGTCGCCGAGGCGTTCACCACCCAGGACCCCGACGGCGACGGCAAGAAGGACACCTACGGCCTCGACCTCCCCGGCTCCACCCAGCGCGGCTACCTCTCCTGGTACTGGTCCAACTTCCTCTACCAGGCAGGCGGCGACTTCCTGCGGCCCACCACCGGCGGCGGCTTCACCTCCACCATCTCCTCGCCGCAGGCGGTGCAGGCCGCGGAGTTCCTGAAGAAGCTGTACTGCACCGACAAGGTCGTGCAGCCCGGCGCGCTCAACAACCTGACGACCGACACCAACACGGCCTTCCAGACCGGTGTGGCCGGCCTGTACTTCACCGGCCCCTACGCCTACGCGACGATGGACGCCACCGCCGTCAAGGGCAAGTACGCGGTGGTGGTCCCGCCCGCCGGGCCCAAGGGTGTCGGCAGCCTGGCCGAGGGCACCACCGTCTACGCCATGGCCGGCTCCCACCACGCCGCCGACTTCGACTCGCTGGCCTCGTACATGGTCTCAGCGCAGGCGCAGAAGACCGGCATGACGGGCGTGCCGACCGCGACCATCGTCCGGCTGCCGATCAACACCACCGTCGACCCGGCCGCGGTCCACGGCAACGACCCGCGCTGGCAGACCGCCCAGCAGGTCTACGCCGACAGCTCCACGTACGAGCCGGTGAGCGCCCCCGACTGGCAGACGTACCGCAACGACGCCTCGGAGAACCTCAACAAGCTGCTGTCCGGCTGCGGTGACGCCGCCAAGTCGCTGGACTCGCTGAACTCCCAGTTCCAGTCGCTGCTGAAGAAGTAGGGCGGCCGGACCGGCCGGCGAGCGCGACCGACGAGAGCGAAGAGACCGGGAAGACGACATGGCAGCTGTGACCAAGGACCGGCCGGGAGCCGTCCGCGACGACGGCCCCCGGCGCACGGCGGGCCCCCGCACCCGACCACCCCGGACGCCGAAGTGGCCCCGGGCCGCGACCCCGTGGCTCTATCTGGCGCCCGTCCTCGTCCTGTTCGGCGTCTTCAAGTTCTGGCCGACGGTCTGGGGGATGTACCTGAGCTTCTTCCAGGTGCGCCCCTACCTGGGCAACAAGTGGGTCGGCTGGGCCAATTTCAGCACCGCGCTGCACGACCCGCTGCTGCGCTCCGCCGTCGAGCACACCGTCGTCGACGCGCTCGCCACGGTGGCGGCGTCGGCGGTGATCGGCTTCGGCCTGGCGCTGCTGCTGGAGGGTCCGGCCCGGCACCTGCGCATCCTGCGCACCGCGGCCTTCCTGCCGGTGGTCACCGCGATGGTCGCGGTCGCGGAACTGTGGAACACCATCCTCTACCCGGGCGCCTACGGCACGTTGAACACCCTGCTCGGCCATCTCGGCCTGGGCCCCGAGCCGTTCCTGTCCTCACCGCACTCCTCGCTCGCCTCGGTGATGCTGATCCAGGTCTGGAAGAGCGCCCCCTACGACATGGTGATCTTCGTCGCCGGACTGGCCGGTATCGACAAGCAGTTGTACGAGGCCGCGGCGATCGACGGCGCCGGCGCCTGGCACCGGCTGCGGCACGTCACCTTGCCGTCGCTGCGCCCGGTCACCACGATCGTGCTCACCCTCGGCGTCATCCGCGGCCTGCGGGTCTTCACCGAGATCTATGTGCTGACCGGCGGCGGCCCGGCCGCCTCCACCGAGACCGTCGTCACCTACACCTACAAGCAGGGCATCCAGAACAGCCAACTGGGCCTGGCCTCGGCCGTGTCCACCGTGCTGTTCCTGGCGACCGTCCTGCTGACCTGCCTCACCCTGTGGTGGCGCAGGCGGAAGGAGGCATGAGGATGAGCGCCCCCACCACCGCGCTGGGCCTGCGGATGCCGCGGCGCGCGGTGACCAGGACCGCCGTGCGCGTCGTGCTGTACGCCCTGGTGCTCTTCGTCTTCGTGATGCCGCTGTGGACGATGCTGGCCACCGTCCTCAGCGGCACGCCCCTGAAGACCGGTCAGATGTCGCTGTTTCCGGCGCACTTCACCCTGGCCAACATCAGAGCCGCCTTCCGGTTCGGCGTCGGCCGGGGTCTGCTCAACTCCGTCGTCGTCACCGGCGTCGGCCTCTTCCTGCAGGTCACCGTCAGCGCGCTGGCCGCCTACGCGCTGGCCCGCAAGAAGTTCCGCGGCCAGGCTCTGGTGCTGCTGGCCGTCCTGGCCACGATGATGATGCCCGAAGAGGTCATCGCCATCCCGCTCTACCTCGTCCTCGGCAAGGTCCCCGACCCGCTGGGCGGCGGCGATCTGCTCAACTCCTATTCCGGCCTGATCCTGCCGGTCGTCGGCTGGGCGCTGCCCATCTACGTGCTGACCGGCTTCATGAAGACGATCCCGCTGGAGCTGGAGGAGGCCGCCCGGGTGGACGGCGCGAAGGACCTGCGGATCTTCTTCCAGATCATCCTTCCGCTGTGCCGCCCGGCGCTGGGCACCTGCGCGGTCTTCGGCTTCCTGATGATCTGGGACCAGTACCTGCTGCCGCTGCTGGTCGCCCAGACCCCGCACATGTACACGATGACGCTGGTCGTCACGAGCCTGTCCTCCAGCCAGGAACAGAGCCAGGGCGTCCGGATGGCGGCGTCCTTGATGCTGATGATCCCGAGCGTGCTGGTCTACCTCGGGCTGCAGCGGCTCTTCGAGCGGGGGATGCCGGCCGGCTCGCTCAAGGGCTGACGGCCGCTGGTCCCCGACCGCTGATCCCCCACTTCACGGAGGTCGCAAGGTGCCGACATTCGACGGCGTGCTGTTCTTCCCGGTGACGCCCTTCACGCCCGCCGGAGAGGTCGATCCGGCCGTGCTGGCCGAACACGTGGGAGCCGGCCTGGACGCGGGCGCCGGCGCGGTGTTCGCCGCCTGCGGCACGGGCGAGTTCCACGCGCTGGAACCGGCCGAGTACGAGCGCGTGGTGCGCACCGCCGTGGAGGTGACGGCCGGCCGGGTCCCGGTCTACGCGGGAGCCGGCGGCGCCCTGCCGCTGGCCCGGCGCTTCGCGGGCGCGGCGCGGGCGGCCGGGGCGGACGGCCTGCTGCTGATGCCGCCGTATCTGGTGCAGGCGCCCCCGGCCGGGCTGGTCGCCTACACCCGGGCGGTCGCCGAGTCGTGCGACCTGCCGCTGATCGTCTACCACCGGCACACCGCCCGCTACGACCCGCGGTCCGCGGCGCAGTTGGCCTCGATACCGGGGGTGGTGGGCCTCAAGGACGGGGTCGGCGACCTCGGCCTGATGGCGGACATGGTCCGGGCGGTGCGGGCCGAAACGGCCGGCGGCCCGGCGGCGGCCGGCGACGAGCCGTTCCGGTTCTTCAACGGGCTGCCCACCGCCGAGGCCAGCGTGCCCGCCTACCGCGGCATCGGCGTCGAGCTCTACTCCTCGGCGGTCTTCTGCTTCGCCCCGGAGATCTCCCTGGCCTACTACAAGGCGGTGACCGGGGGCGACGACGCATTGGTCGAACGGCTGCTGGCCGTCTTCTTCCGCCCGCTGATCGCCCTGCGCGACCTCGTGCCCGGATACGCGGTCTCGCTGGTCAAGGCGGCGGTCCGGCAACGCGGCCTCGACGTCGGCGGCGTCCGGCCGCCGCTGCTCGATCCCACCGCGGAGCATCTGGAGGAACTGCGCGGCATCACCCGGGCCGGTCTGGCCCTGAGCGCCGGGGCGGTCGGCCGATGAGCGCGGCAACCGCGGTGTCCGCCCGCGCGCGGAGCATCCGCATCACCGAGGTGAGCGTGACGCCGGTCGCCTTCCGCGATCCGCCGCTGCTGAACTCGACCGGTGTCCACCAGCCGTACGCGCTGCGGGCGATCGTGGAGATCGCCACCGACGAGGGCCTCCACGGTGTCGGCGAGACCTACGCCACCACCGGCCATCTGGCCCGCCTGCACGCCGTGGGGCGATCGCTGGTCGGCTTGGACGTCCGCGCGCTGAACGCCATGCACCGCCGGACCGCCGACCTGCTGGGGGGCGAGGGCGCGGCCGCCTTCGGACCGGAGGGCGGGAGCACGGCGGAGAGCACCGTGGACCGGGTCTTCGCCCCGTTCGAGGTGGCCTGCCTGGACATCCAGGGAAAGGCGGCCGGCTGTCCCGTCTCCGATCTGCTCGGCGGCGCGGTGCGGGACGCGGTGCCGTTCAGCGCGTATCTGTTCCACAAGTGGGCCGGGCACCCGGGAGCCGAGCCCGACCCGTGGGGCGAGGCGCTGGACACCGCGGGGATCGTCGCGCAGGCGCGGCGGATGCTCGACCGCTACGGCTTCACCGCGATCAAGCTCAAGGCCGGTGTGCTGCCGCCCGAGCAGGAGATCGAGACTGTCCGGGCCCTGCACGCGGCATTTCCCGGCCGGCCGGTGCGGGTGGACCCCAACGCCGCCTGGACGGTGCCGACCTCCATCAAGGTGGCGCGCGAACTCGACGGCGTCGTCGAGTACTTGGAGGACCCGACGCCGGGTCTGGACGGGATGGCGGCGGTCGCCGCGCAGGCGCCGATGCCGCTGGCGACCAACATGTGCGTGGTGGCCTTCGAGCACCTGGCCCCGTCGGTGGCCCGCGGCGCGGTGCAGGTGGTGCTCTCCGACCACCACTACTGGGGCGGCCTGCACCGCTCGAAGCTGCTGTCCGGCATCTGCGGGACGTTCGGGCTGGGGCTGTCGATGCACTCCAACTCCCATCTGGGGGTGAGCCTGGCCGCCATGCCCATCTCGCGGCGGCCACGCCCCACCTGACGTACGCCTGCGACACCCACTGGCCCTGGAAGGACGAGGAGGAGGACGTGATCGAGCCGGGGGTACTCGCCTTCCGCGGCGGATCCGTCGCGGTCCCGCGCGGCCCCGGGCTCGGGGTGGTGCTCGACCGGGACCGGCTGGCCCGGCTGCACGAGCAGTACCTCGCCTGCGGGCTGCGGGACCGGGACGACACCGGATACCTGCGCAGCATTCAGCCGGGCTACGAGCGGCGCCGCCCGCGGTGGTGAGCGGCGCCGGTCGCGTCGCGGGCGGACGGTGCTGTTCCGGCTCCTGCCCGTGCCCCAGCCCCTGCTCGGGCTCGGGCTGACCGGGGAGGGCGGTGTGCGGGGGCCGTTGACGGCGCGGAGGCCTGCGCCTATGGTTTCGCCATTCAGTCACGGGATCATCGTTCACGTATGTATCCAACGCGCGGCGGCGGGTTCCGGCCCGCCGCCCGCCGCGACCGGCTCGGCCCCGCATCGTCACCCCCCACCGATGGAAGGCCCGTTGTGCACCCCTTGCTCCCGCGTGTCCGGACTACCGACCGTTCCCGGCTGGCGGCCGGCCTGCTCGCCACCGCGCTCGTCCTCGGCGCGACCACGGCCGCGGGCGCCGCCGCGCAGCCCGGCGCGGCGGCCGTGCCGGTGATCACCATCGCGCCCACGACAACCGGCACCTCCCTGACCGCGGGATCGGCCGGCCTGTCCTTCGAGGCGTCGGACCTCGCCCTGAGCAGCTTCACTTCGGGCAATCTCGCCGCCTACCTCAAGACCCTGGGCACCTCGGTCCTGCGGATCGGCGGGAACACCGTGGACCAGACCTTCTGGACCTCCACCGGTGAGGCGCCCCCGTCCTGGTCGACGGCCACGATCACTCCCGCCGGCCTCACCGCGCTGGGCACGCTGGCAAAGGCCAGCGGCTGGAAGGTGATCCTCGGGGTCAACCTCAAGCACGACGATCCCGCCCGGGCCGCCGACGAGGCGGCGCACGCGGTCTCCGCACTCGGCGCGTCACTGCAGGCCGTCGAGATCGGCAACGAGCCCGACCTCTACCCCCAGTACGCCAACAACACCGGCCAGTTCCTCACCGACTTCACGGCCAACGTGAACGCCATCAAGAAGGCCGCGCCCTCGGTGGCGATCGTGGGCACCGACGCGGCCGGCTCCCCCGGCGGCGCCTTCCAGAACGCCTTCATCGCCAACCAGGCCGCGCTCGCCCACCCTTCGGTCTCCGAACTGACCAGCCACGTCTACCCGCTGACCTCCAGCACCTGCGGCGGCAGCCCCACGATCGCCGACCTGCTCGGTACGGGGGTGCGCGACGCCGAGACCGGTGTCGCGCAGAGCGCGGCCGCCCAGGCGGCCAGACTGGGCCTGCCGGCCGTCATGGACGAGGGCAACTCGGTGGTGTGCGAGGGCCAGCAGGGCGTCAGTGACGTCTTCGCCGCCGCGCTCTGGGAGATCGACGAACAACTCGACCTGGCCCGGGGCGGGGTGGCCGGGGACTACATGCACGGCACGGTCATCCAGTGCGACGCCCCGAAGCCGCTCTTCATGTACTACACGCCGCTGTGCGCGCCGACCGCCGCCGACGCGGCCGCCGGCCGGCTCGCGGCCCAGCCCGAGTACTACGGTCTGGCCGCCGTCCACCAGGTCGGGACCGGGAACTTCCTGGGCCTCGACAACCCGGCCTACGCCACGCTTCGCGCCTACGCGGTCCGGCACCCGGACGGGACGATGACCGTCGTCCTGGACAACGTGCAGGACCCCGCGGCCAACGCGGCCACCACCGTCCAACTCGACCTCGGCTCCTCCTTTACCTCGGGCCGGCGCGTCGACCTCACCGCCGGCGGCCTGACCGCGACCGGCGGCATCACCCTGGGCGGGCAGTCCGTGCAGTCCGACGGCAGCCTCCCGGCGCCGGCCGCCACGCCGGTCGCCGTCAACGGCGCCACGGTGACCGTCGCCGTCCCGGCCGGCAGCGCCGCGATCCTCACCTTCGGCGGCGGCGGTCCCACCGCCTCGACCACCTTCGTCGGCGGCCCCTCGGGCAAATGCCTGAGCGTCACCGGCGGTTCGACGGCCGGCGGCGCCACCGCCGACATCTACACCTGCGACGGCAGCGGAAGCCAGAACTGGACGCCGGGCGCCAACAGCACGCTGGTCGGCAGGCTGTCCGGCAAATGCCTTGAGGTCACCGGGAGTTCGACCGCGAACTACGCGGGGGTGGACATCGGCGCATGCACCGGCGCGGCCAACCAGCAGTGGACGGTGACGCCGAACGGCACCGTGGTCGGGACCCAGTCCGGCAAGTGCCTCAGCGTCACCGGCGCTTCGACCGCCAATGGCGCCCTCGCCGACATCTACACCTGCAACGGCAGCGCCAGTGAGCAGTGGGCCGAACGCTGAGGAGGCGTCCACCGCCCGGCGCCGCCCGGCGCCACCGGGACCGCCGGATGCGGCGATCCGCGGGCCCGCGGATCGCCGCCTGTCCCCCGGCAGGCCGGCGAGGGGTGCCCAGTGGAGGTGCGTCAGATGGAGGTCGTGATCGCGGTGGCCGAGGAAGGTGGTTTCTCGGTCGCCGCCCGGCGGCTGCCCATCGTGCGCTCCGCCGTCCGGTCCGCCGTCCGGTCCGCCCGGCGACCGGCCCTGCCTCCCGAGCAGCGATCAATGGTGACAACCGCTGTCGCGACAGCCGACAAGCCGGACGGCCGGGACGTCGGCCGCCGGCCGCTCCGGACGGCGCGAGGGCGAAAAGGTTACGCTGCGTAGGTGAAACTGATCGGGCGCCGCACCCACCTGGCCGCTGTCGAAGGGCTGGTGGAGCGGGCCGCCGCCGGGGCCGGCGGGCATCTGATCGCCACCGGGCCGGCCGGCGCCGGCAAGACCGCGCTGATCGACGCCGCCGCGGAGCTCGCCCGCGAGCGCGGCCTGCCGGTGCTGCGCGCCACCGGCACGGATCTCGACCAGGGGATGCGGATCTGGCAGGGGCTGCTCGGCGAGCTCGGCGACCTCGGCCGGGATGACGACGGG
>NZ_FMCH01000335.1 GCF_900091855.1 Streptomyces sp. DvalAA-14 | reverse complement strand
CCCGTACCTTCCGGCAGTGGTTCGCGGCGCGTCCCGGCGGCCGGGTCGGCCGGCCGCCGGTCCTGCTGTGGGTCGACACCTTCACGGACCACTTCTCCCCCGAGGTCGGGCAGGCCGCCGTCCGGGTGCTGGAACACGCCGGCTACGAGGTGCGGGTCACCGAGCGGCCGGTCTGCTGCGGGCTGACCTGGATCTCCACCGGACAACTGGACGCGGCGAAACGGCGGCTGACCGAGACGCTGGACGCGCTGGGCCCGGCGCTGGCAGCGGGGTGGCCGATCGTCGGCCTGGAGCCGTCCTGCACGGCGGTGCTCCGCGGTGAACTGACCGAGCTCCGGCCGGCCGACCCGCGCTCGGTCCGCGCGGCGGCGGCCACCCGCACCCTGGCCGAACTCCTCGCCGCCACCCCCGGCTGGACCGCGCCGGACCTCACCGGTGTGCACGGCGTCGCCCAACCGCACTGCCACCAGCACGCGGTACTCGGCTGGGACGCGGACGCCGCGCTGCTGCGGGAGGCGGGCGCCGAGGTGGCCGCGGTCGGCGGCTGCTGCGGGCTGGCCGGCAACTTCGGCGTGGAGAAGGGCCATTACGACGTCTCGGTGGCGGTCGCCGAGACCGCCCTGCTCCCCGCCGTCCGCTCAGCCGCCCCCGGCGCGGTCGTCCTGGCCGACGGCTACTCCTGCCGCACCCAACTCGCCCACCTGGCGGCCCTCCCGGGCACTCACCTGGCCCAACTCCTGGCGGCGCGGCTGCCGCCGGGGGGCGGGGGGTAGCCGGTGGGCGGCCGGCGCCGCAGGGGCCGGGGCCGGGGTCGGAGGGCGGCGCGCCGGGCTTCGCGGGCAGGGCGCCGAGCCGGAGTTCGACGGGAGAGGTTCGCGGTCCGGGGTTCGCGGTGCGGGGTTGGCGGTGGGGTTGGCGGTGCGGGGTTCGCGGTCCGCGGGTGGCGGCCCGGGGTTCGCGGCCCAGGGCTCGTGGGCGGCGTCCGGCGCTCGTCCGGAGGGCGCGGGCTGTCGCAGTCGGCCGCAGCCTCCGACGGCCCGAAGACACGGCCCTTCGATCACCCGGGCGCGCGGGCGCGTAGCCTGCTGATACCGGAACGGACGGTGCCCGTTCCACCGCCAGGCCGCCGCGAAGGAGAAGCCGTCGTGTCCGTCCGTATCGCCGTGCTGGACGACTACCAGCGGGTCGCCCCGACCATGGCCGACTGGTCCGGGCCACTGCCCGGCACGAGCGTCACCTTCTTCGATCACCACATCGCCGATGAAGCCGAACTCATCGCCGCCCTGGCCCCGTTCGAGGTCGTGGTGGCGATGCGCGAGCGGACTCCCTTCCAGCGCCCGGTGCTGGAGAAGCTGCCCCGGCTCCGGCTCCTGGTCACCACCGGCATGCGCAACGCGGCCATCGACCTGGCGGCGGCGGCCGACCTCGGCGTCACCGTCAGCGGGACCCGCTCGCACTCGCCCGGCACCGCCGAGCTGACCTGGGCGCTGATCCTCGCCCTGTTCCGCGATGTGGCCGCCGACGACGCCCGGATGCGGGCCGGACAGTGGCAGTCCGCCATCGGCCAGGATCTGGACGGCGAGATCCTCGGCGTGGTCGGTCTCGGCCGGCTCGGCAGCCGGGTCGCCCGGATCGGCGCCGCCTTCGGCATGGACGTGGCCGCCTGGAGCCCCAGCCTCACCGCGGAGCGCGCCGCCGAACACGGCGCCCGGCTGGTCACCAAGGCCGAACTGTTCGCCACCGCCAAGGTCGTCACCGTCCATGTGGCCCTCAACGACCGCTCCCGCGGCCTGATCGGCGCCGCCGAACTGACCGCCATGCGCCAGGACGCCTACCTCGTCAACACCTCTCGCTTCCCGCTCATCGACGACGCCGCCCTGCGCACCGCCCTCACCACCACCGACCGCCCGGCGGGCGTCGCGCTCGACGTCTACGACACCGAGCCGCTGCCCGCCGACCACTGGCTGCGCACCGCCCCCCGTACCCTGCTGTCCCCCCACATGGGCTACGTCACCGCTGACACCTACCGTGTCTTCTACGGCGACGCGGTCGAGGACATCGCCGCGTACCTCGCGGACCCGGCCGCGCCCCTGCGTCCGCTCACCTGATCACCGGTCCGGGGCCGGAGCTCGGTACGGCGCGGGAGCGGCGCCGACGCGCCCGGCCGTCCGGCCGCGTTGGCCGCGACCTGGAGCCCCCGGGCCGCGTACCGTGCGTACCGCCCGTGCTCGGTTCAGGGAAGTTCGCAGCGGTTCGGAGGAGTGAGGACGCTTGGTGACGCACGTGTGGAAGGAACTGGACGCCGAGGTGGCGATCCGGCTGGCCCAGGCGTCGGAGGGAGAGCGGGCCGTGTTCGCCAGCGGGGTGGCGCAGCGGCTGTTCCAGGCGCACGAGGCGCTGCCCCCGGCCGACCAGCGGGGATTCACCCTGAACCTGCGGCCGCTGCTGACCGCGGTGTGGTCCGGCGCGCTCGGTGACGCGACGGCCTTCGGCGACGTCAAGCAGGGCCTGGCGGCCTTCTACCTCAGCGACTACTGCCACAACGACGGCCAGGACGGCCCGGACGACGCCGACGAGCCGGCCGCCGCTGCCGTCCTGCACGCCGCCAACGCGTACATGCACGGCTGCAGCGACTTCGCCGTCTTCGCCAGCGGCCGGGCGGTCGAGGCCGTGGGCGAACTCGCCCGGGACGCCGAGGACTACGCCGACGACCCGGACGAACTCCTCGCCGAGGAACTCCGCCGCCAGCTCCGCGACCTCGACCTCATCGCCGGCCACGCCGCGACCCTGCGCCGGGCCCGCTTCGGCCTCGATCCCGCGACGACCGCCGATCTGCGCACCGCGCTGCACCCGCCGCTCTCCCGAGCGGACGACCTCAGCTAGGGCACCGGCACACATGGGCACTCATATGGGCACAGACGCGGGCGCACCGATGGGCCCGGACAGGAGCGGCGGCGTGGGCAGCGCTCGCGACGCCCGCGGGGCCGTTGGCCGCGACATCGGCCCGGTGACCGGTACGGATGCCGCCGGGGCCGGCGGCCAGGACGCGGACCCGGAGGCGGACACGGACACGGATGCGGACGGCACCGCCCGGTTCCTCCGGCTGCTGCGGGCGCTGCCCGCGCCCCCCGACGCGGAGGCGCTCTACGGGCCAGGTGGCGCGGGGCCGCTCCGGCGCCGGAATCTGCTGCGGTATCTCGACCTCATGCGGGAAGTCGGGCCCAAGGTGCTGCTGGTCGCCGAGGCGCCCGGCTACCGGGGGACGACCGTCACCGGCGTGCCCTTCATGAGCGTGCGCCAACTCACCGCGAAACCCGGGCTGATCACCGGCCGGCCGGAGGGCGACGGATTCGAGGCACCGGACCGGCCGGCCTTCGACCGGGAGGCGTCCTCGGCCGCCGTATGGGGGGCATTGGCCTCGTGGCAGGGCCGCAAGCCGCTGCTCTGGGGAATCTACCCGCACCATCCGCACGCCCCGGGCGACCCGCACACCAACCGCACGCCCCGCGCCTCGGAGATCGCCGCGGGCGCCCCGATCGCCCTGGCACTGGCGGCGGCCTTCGGCATCACCTCCCTCGTCGCCGTCGGCCGCAAGGCGCAGGGCGCCCTGGCCGCGGGCGGCCTCACCGCGCCGGCGATCCGGCACCCGGCCCAGGGCGGGGCCCGTATCTTCGCCGCCCAACTTGCCGCGCTGAACGCCGAACAGGAGCGGCGGGAGGAGCCGGGGCCGCAACAGAGGGAGCAGAGGCCGGAACGGGGGGAGCAGGGGGAGCAACGGCCGGAAGGGTAAAGGCGAGTGCCCCGGCACGCCGACGGCGTACCAGGGCACTCACGGTCACCAGGACCGGCTCAGCAGCCGGTCAGGGCCGCATCACGTGCCGTAGACCTGGAACTCCCAGAGCGAGTAGCCGTACTGGGTGGACCGGGCCGTGCCGTACAGCCGTACGTACCGGCCGGATCCGGTCACCGGCAGCGTCTGGACACCGCCGGTGGCGGTGGTGGTGGAGTAGACGGTGGTCCAGTTCGTCCCGTCCGCGGAGGTCTGGATCTGGAAGGCCGTGCCGTACGCCGTCTCCCAGTTGAGCACCACCTGGCTGATGGTGTGGGTGGCGCCCAGGTCGACCTCGAGCCACTGCGGGTCGGAGAAGGCGCTCGACCAGCGGGTGCCGGTGTTGCCGTCCACCGCGGCGCTGGCGGGCGTGCCGACGTTCTCGGTGGAGGAGGCGGTGGCGGTCTTGCCCTGGGACAGCAGGGTGGCCGTGCCGCCTCCGCCACCACCGCCGCCTCCGCCGCTCGACGGCGTTCCGTAGAGGGCGAGTTCATACAGCGAGTCGCCGTACTGCGAGGCTCTGGCGGTCGCGTAGACCCGGACATAGCGGCCGGTGGCGTTCAGCGCGGTGTCCTGGATGTCCGCCGGGCTGTTGTTGTTGGTGTAGACGGTGGTCCAGTTGGTGCCGTCCGCCGATGTCTGTAGCTGGTAGGCCGATGCGGCGGCCGCCTCCCAGGTGAGCGTCGCGTGGTTGATGGCGTAGGACTGGCCGAGGTCGACCTGGAGCCACTGCGGGTCGGAGAAGCCGCTCGACCAGCGGGTGGTGATGTCGCCGTCGGTGGCGTTGGACGCCGGGAAGGTGGCGCTCTCCGCCGAAGAGGCCGTGGTGGGCTTGCCCTTGGCGATGTTCGTGCCCGAAGCCGCGGCCGGCGCCTTGTTGTAGACGGCCACGTAGTCGATGTTCATCTGGCCGCCGGAGACAGTCGCGGCGTTGGGGCCGCCACCGAACGCGGCGGGGAAGCCACCGCCGATGGCCAGGTCGAAGATGATGTAGTAGCTGTGGTCAACGGCGTTGGCCCAGGCGGTGGCGTCCACCTGGTTCGAGTTCAGGGTGAAGAAGTTGGCGCCGTCGAGGTACCAGCGGATCTGCTCGGGCGAGGTCGACCGGTCGACCTCCACCGCGTAGGTGTGGTAGCCGGTCTGGCAGCCCGAGCAGGCCCGCTCGCCGCTGCCGACACCGCTGGTCTCGTTGCACGGACCGCCGCTGCCGACACCGCAGTGCAGCGTGCCGAACACCGAACTGCGGCCGTTGATGTCCTCCAGGATGTCCACTTCGCCGGAGCCCGGCCACGGCACCCCGACCCGCAGCGGCGAGCCGAGCATCCAGAACGCGGGCCAGTAGCCGGCCCCGTTGGCGGTGGTCACGTTCGGCTGCTGGATGGACGCCTGCATCCGCACCACGCCGCCGGGCTGGGCGCCGAAGCCGTCGGCCTGCGTCTCGACGCGGCCCGAGGTCCAGTTGGCGTTCGGGTCGGTGCCGGTGTGCAGGGCCTTCAGCACCAGGTGGCCGTTGCCGTCCTGGTAGACGTTGGCCGTGCTGTTGGTCATCGTCTCGATCTCACCGGTGCCGAACGTCCAGCCCGCACCGGCGTCGTAGCGCCATGTGTCGGTGTTCAGACCGGTGTTGGCGGCGCCGTTGAAGTCGTCGCTCCAGGTGGTGGTGAAGCCGGACGGCGCCGCGGGTACGGCGTTCGGCTGCACGGCGGCGGGCTTCGCCTGGGGAGCGGCGGCCTGCGGGGCGGCCGCGGCCGCCCCGGACGCGGCCGGGGACGCCGACGCCGTGGCGGCGGGCGTCCCGGCCAGGGTGACCGCCGCGACAGCGGTCACGGCCAGCAGCCCGATCGTGAATCGTCGGTCCAGCCTGCGGCGCCATCGATGCAACCGCGTGCCTCTGATCGACATGCCTACTCCTTCTCCTCTGTGGGGGGAGCGCGTCCGCGTCCGGCCGTGACGCGGAGCGCGCTGCGGTGGGGGGTGGAGGTGAGAGCGCTCTCAGGAGAGTCTTCCTCTGCTCCGAGCCCTGTCAAGAGAACCGGCAACGTTTACGGAACATCGCGGCGGCGGAGGCGACGTGGCGGTGTGGTAGAGGGATGCCGATCGCGGCCCGCGCCGGCTCCCGGACCGGGTGGGGGTGCCCGCTTCGCCCCGCCGGACGCCGGGGCAGCAACGGTGCGCAGATGAACGCGCCGTCGGGCCGGGCCCGCGAACCGTTCCGAGGACCAGCGGGCGAGCAGCGGGCGAGCAGCGGGCGAGCAGCGGGGGCGGCGGGCGTCGAGCGGGCGTCGAGCGGGCAAACCCGCGGTCCGACCCGCCGAGGCGCGTGTCCGAGCGGACGCACCAGGTCTGCGGGGGCCCGGCAGGCCGGGGTGCTCTCGACCGGTCGGCCCGCGGGGGCGTTCAGCTGAAGGTGCGGCGGTAGGCGTGCGGGCTGACGCCGGTGGTTTTCTTGAAGCGGTCGCGGAAGGCGGTGGGGGAGCCGAAGCCGACCTGGGCGCCGACGCGTTCGACCGAGTGGCGGGTGGTTTCCAGGAGGTGCTGGGCCTGGCGGATCCGGGCGCGGTGGAGCCACTGGAGGGGGGTGGTGCCGGTCTGCTCGCGGAAGCGGCGCATCAGCGTCCGGGTGCTGGTGCCGGAGCGGGCGGCGATGTCGGCGAGGGTGAGGTCGCGGCCCAGATTCTCCTGCAACCAGGTGAGCAGCGGTTCGAGTGCGGAGCCGTGCGGAGTCGGCGGGTAGTCGTGGACGATGAACTGGGCCTGGCCGCCCTCGCGTTCCAGCGGCATGACGGACAGCCGGGCCGCGTCGGCGGCGACGGCTGAGCCGTAGTCGCGCCGGATCATGTGCAGGCACAGGTCCATGCCCGCGGCGGCGCCGGCCGAGGTGAGGAACTGCCCGTTGTCCACGTAGAGCACGTCCGGGTCGACGGTGATCTCCGGATGGGTGGCCGCGAGCAGGCCGGCCGCGATCCAGTGGGTGGTGACGCGCAGGCCGTCGAGCAGGCCGGTGGCCGCCAGCGGGAAGGTGCCCGTGCAGATGGAGGCGATGCGCGTACCGTCCTCGGCCGCCGCTCGCAGCGCGTCGCGGACCGCGGGCGGCAGTGGCGCCTCGGGTGTCGCGGTACCCGGCACGATGATCGTGTCGGCCCCCTGGAGCCCCGCCAGTCCCCAGGGCGCGCGCAGGGTGAAAGCGCCCGCGTCGATCTCGGGCTGCTCGGCACACACCCGGATCTGGTAGCCGGGGCGTCCGTCCGGCAGCCGGGTGCGCTGGAACACGTCGATCGGGGTGGAGAGGTCGAACGGGATCACCTGGTCCAGCGCGAGTACGGCGACGGTGTGCATGGCGGGAAGATACCCCTTCGCCGGACGGCTGCCATGGCCGGCCGGACGCCGGGGCCATGGTTCGCCCAGTTCAGCCTGCTGTGATGCCAGCGGTGAGCGTTGGCGAGATCCCGTTGAAAGCTGTCACTGCTGCCACTGGGAGCGGGCTCCGGGTCCGGTTAGCGTCGAGCACGGCCCAGTTCGGCCGGGCCCCCGCACCTGCACCGCCACACCTCTCCCGCCGCACCGCCGGGCGTACCTGCCCAGCCGCACCTGCCGGCCGTACCTGCCCAGCCGCACCTGCCCCGCCACCTGTGAAGGACATCCCATGCACGCCACCCGGCCGGTCCGCCGGCCATGACGAAACTCCTCCTCTCGCTGCACGTCCTGGTGGCGCTGCTCGCCATCGGTCCGGTCGCCGTGGCCGCGAGCATGTTCCCCGCCGCCCTGCGCAACGCCCATGGGGCTCCGGGCGAGACCGGCGCCCTCGCGACACTGCGGACGCTGCACCGCGTCTGCCGCGTCTACGCGGCCATCGGCATCGCCGTTCCGGTGTTCGGCTTCGCTACGGCCAGCAGCCTCGGCGTGCTCAGCAGCGGATGGCTGATCGCCTCGATCCTGCTGACCGCGGCGGCTGCCGCGGTCCTCGCGCTGCTGATCCTGCCGGCCCAGGACAGGGCGCTCGCCATCGCGCGGGCCGCCGCCCCGGGCAGCATCGGCGATCCGGGGCCTGCCGTCGAACCCCGGTCGCCCGTCGACGCCGGCCTGAGCAGCGCGGCCGGCCAGCGTGCCAACTCCGAGCCGGGCCCCGCCGCCGAAACCGGCCCCGCCGCCGCGCCGGATCCCGCCGCCGCGCCGGATCCCGGCGCCGCGCCGGATCCCGGCGCCCGCCCGGAGCCCGCCCTCCGGATTGCGATCCGTCTCGGCATGCTCACCGGCGTCTTCAACCTTCTCTGGGCCGTGGTCACCGTTCTGATGATCATCCGCCCGGGATCCACCACGGGAGCATGACCGTGGCACTCCGTCCGCTGCGCATCGCGGCCCGCGTCGAACTCATCTCGCTGATCGTCCTGCTGGCCAATCTCGCCACCGCCCACCTGGCTCCCGTTTCCTCCCTGATGGGACCCCTGCACGGCTGCGCCTACCTCTTTGTCGTGGGCGCGACCTGGCGCCTCCCGCAGGCCACCCCCGCGACCAGGGCGACCGCCTTCGTCCCGGGGGTGGGTGGCCTGCTCGCGCTGCGCCGACTCGGCCGCCGCCACGCCGCGGTGTCCGGAACCTGATCGATCCGGACCGCCCCGGACATGGACCGCCGCGGGCAGCTTTGGACCGCCCCGGGCGGCTCCGGACCGCCCCGGACCGCCCGCGCACCGCCGGCGGCTACTTGCGGCCGCGGGTCCACTGGATGCCGAAGTCGTACGTGTCGGCGATGACCTCCTGGATGCCCGCGCCGCGCTGCGGGGTGAACCAGCGGACCTCGCGTTCCACCACCAGTTCGCCCTTCTCCCGGGTGATCAGCGCGATGGCACACGCGTTCGCCTGCGGCGGGGAGTCGTCGAGGTGGACCTCGAAGCTCTCGCCGGTGTCGGAGGTCAGGGTCACCTTGGCGTCGAGGCCGCGGAAGTCGCCGGAGCCCTCGTAGATGTAGACGAAGAGCAGCAGCTTGGTGAAACGCTGCCGCTCGTTGAGGTTGATGGTGAGGTTCTCGCCGGCCAGGCCGCCGGTGCGGTCGTCCGCGTCGAGGGCGACGTACGGGGAGCGGTCCAGCGCCCCGAACGCGTTGCCGAGTGCCTGGACGACCGCCTTGCTGCCGTCGGTGAAGCTGATCAGGCAGCCGAGATCGAGGTCGGCGTCCTTGACGGCGGCCGTCTGCAGGGACGCCCGGACCTTGCCGAGCAGTCCGCGCGCCTGGCGTGCCTGGTCCTGCGCGGCCGCTCGCGCCGAGGACCACTTCAGATTGACCCGGATCAGGCCGGAGGTCACGCCGTGCTTGTCCAGGGAGACGGTGGGAGAGGACTTGGTCAGGATGACCGGGCCGGGCTCTGACATGGTGGCGCCTTTCATCGGTCGGGGGCCGGCGCCCCGGATGCCCCGGGACCGGTCGGCCCAGACCCTCCCAGTCTCCGCCTTTTGCCGGCGCAACGGCAGGCGCGGCGCGTCAGGGTCGCGTTGTGACGACCGCGGGATGCCGCGCCCGGTCGGACCGCCCAGGGCCAGCGGGTGGGGCAGGCCGGTGGGACAGACCGCTGGCCACCCGGTAAACGATCAAGGAGCGGCGAGGTCACCGTGCGTCGTGCGGCTCGCGATGGAGTGAAAGTGGCCGCGGCGCGCATCCAAGACCCCGATCGGCACGTTGACCATGGCGCATGAGCTGCATGTGCCTCATGTGTCCGGGGGACCCGCGATCCCGTCCGCGCGGGAGCCCGGCGCGCGGCGCCGGTCGCCGTGCCGTCGCACAGGAAAGAAGAGCATGACGCCGCTCACCTCCGCCTCGCTCACCTCCGCCTCGCTCACCTCCGCCTCGCCCGCCGCCGTGCCCTCGACCGTCCCGCCCGCCGTCCCGCCCGCCGTCCCACCCGGCGGGCTGTCCGTCGTCGTGCCCGCCCCAGCGCCGGCCGACGCCGACGATCCGTATCCGGCGGTCGTCCGCGCGCACAGCTGGCAGGGCTATCACTGCGAGTCGCGCCTGGTGCGGATCCCGGCCCCGCGACTCGCGCCGCTGCTGATGATCGGCGGCGCGTTCCAGCGCAAGGAGACCTGGGGCCGCTTCGAACGCGCGTTTCTGGCGCACATGGACGTGCTCACCGTTGACCCGCCCGGCTGGGGTGCCTCCGACGTGCTGCCGGACCACCACGGGGTCGCCCTGCTCGCCGACGCGGTGTGCCACATGATGGACGAGCGCGGGATCGAACGGGTCAACCTCCTCGGCGGCTCCTACGGGACCGCGATCGCCTACCGCATCGCCCAGCGGTATCCGGAGCGGGTGGCCCGGATGGTGCTGGTCGGCACGATGACCTCGATCCCCGGCCACGCGCGCGCGGCCATACTGCGCACCCTGGAGCTGCTGGCCGAGCGGCGGATGGCGGAGTACGCCGAATCGGCCGTCGACATCCTGATGAACCGCGACCGCCTCGGCTCGGTCGCAGCCGGCGCCAAGGTCCGCCGCTTTCTGCTGCGCCGCCTCACCCAACTGCCCGAGGCCGAGGCCGAGCAGACCTACGCCAACACCCGGCGCCTGCTCAGCCAGGAGATGATCGACACCAGTTGCCCGCCCGCGGCGCCCACCCTGGTGGCGACCGGCGAGTACGACAGCTTCACCACCCCCGAGCTGTGCCGGGAGATGGCCGCCGCCTGTCGCGAGAGCTGGTTCGCCGAAGTCCTCGGCGCCGACCACATGCTGTTCCTGGAGCGCACCACCGAACTCGCCGACCTGGCGACCCGGTTCTTCGCCGACGAGTCCCTGACCGGCCTGCCGTACTGCGGCCGGGTCGAGCGGATCCGCTCCGACCGGCAGCCGTCGCGGGCGGGTTAGCGGGCAGCCGCCCGGCGGGGCTGCTCGTACGGCGGTCCCGGCCGCCGCCGCGACCGGGACCGTCTTCGTATCGGACCGTCTTGGTACTGGACCGTCTTCGTGCCGGGCGGCCGACGCCCGGCCGGGCTTACTTCTTGAAGGCGTAGTCCATCAGCTTCTTGGCGTCCGAGGTGCGGGTGGCCTCGGAGGTGGCGCTGAGCACCGTGCCGATGACGGTCTTCTTGCCCCGGGTCGCGGCGAAGACCAGGCAGTAGCCGGCCTGCGGTCCGGAGCCGGTCTTCACGCCGATGGTGCCCGCGTAACTGCCGAGCAGCAGATTGGTGTTGGTCCAGGACATGTAGCGGTAGCCGCCGGTCTTGGTGGTGACCTTCTGCTTGGTCGACTTGGTCTTCACGACCGCGCGGAAGGCCGAGTACTTCATCGCGTTGCTGGCCAGCTTGGTCAGGTCGCGCGGGGTCGAGTAGTTCGAGCCGTTCCCTATTCCGTCGAACGAGTCGAAGTGCGTGTTCTTCAGACCGAGGCTCTTGGCGGTGGAGTTCATCGTGCCGATGAAGGACTTCACCCGCGCGGCCTGGGTGGAGCCGGTGCCGAACTTGTCGGCCAGCGCGAAGGCGGCGTCGCAGCCGGACGGGAGCATCAGGCCGTACAGCAGCTGGCGGACGGTGGGCTTGTCACCGACGATCAGGTGGGCGGAGGAGGCGTTGTGCTTGACGATGTAGTCGCTGTACGCCTTCTGGACGGTGACCTTGGCGTCCAGGTTGAGCTTCTTGTTCGCCAGCACCACCCGGATCGTCATGATCTTGGTGGTGGAGCCGGTGGAGCGGCGGGTGTCCGCCGCCTTGGTGAACAGGGTCTGACCCGTGCTGTTGTTCATCACGTAGCCGCCCTTGGCGACGATGGCGGGCGCCTTGGGGGCGGCGGCCTGCGCCGGCACGGCCAGCGCCCCGGCCGACAGGACCGCCCCCGTGGTGACCACCACGACGGACAGCCGGCGGGCGCTTCTGATGTCGGTTCTCAAAGTAACTGCTCCAAAACCCTCGTTGCGCGGCCACAGGTGAACGCCGCTCATTGATGAGACGCGGGACAGCGCGAATGGATGCGCGTGCCGGGGCATCTTCTCCGACTTTTCTCCGAACTTCTGCGGTTCCTCGCCGGATCGGCCGACTCCGGGCCTCCCGGGACAGCTTCGATCGGTCGATCTGCGGGTCGATCAGCGGGTCGATCGACCGGCCGGTTCGGCCGGTTCGGCCGAGCCACTTCTCGATCCGACCAACTGCCGTCGCCCAACGCTCAGTTCATGTTACTTTCCGTCGCAGTGGGTGGGGGATAAATCGGGACGCGGTGCGCCGGTCGGACCCGATGACGGGGGATGGCAGGGGATGGTTGGCATGAGCGATTCGATCCATCGGGCCGCGGGACTGTTCCACCGGCGGATGCTCTGGCGCGAGGGCGAACGGGTCGAGCCGATGGTCGCGCTGCTGGGACCGGCGGGGGCCGGCAAGAGCACCGCGCTGCGGTCGCTGGCGTCGGAGTGCGGCAGCACGGTCGTGCACGCCACCCTGGACTTCGCCGAGCACGATCTCGACTCGATCCCGGCCGCCGCGATGGTCACCTTCGACATGATGCGCGGCTGGGCCAACCGACGCGAACTCACCTTCCACCGCTTTGCGTTGGGCCTGCTCGCGCTGAACGAGGAGTTGGACGCCAACCGGGCCCGGGCCCGCGACCAGATCAACGAACTGATCCGCGCCTACGTCCGCAACACCGGCCGGGGGCGCTCGATGACCCGGATGGAACGGGTCACCGAGGCCGCCGTCGACGTGGCGGCGATCGGCGTGCTGGGCCACATCGGGGCCGGGCCCACCGGGGAGATCGTCCAGACCGCGCGGGACCGTGCCAAGCCGGCCATCGGCTCGCTGCTGCAGAGCACGGCCCGCTGGGGCATGCGCGACTCGCTGCGCTTCTACGGCAACCTGCTGCGCGCCGAGACGGTGATCGACGGGCTGATAGCGCTGAGCCGGGCCACGCCCGCGGCCGCGGTGGGCCACCTGCTGCGCGCCCTGCTGGCCGACATGCGGGACAACGACGTGCACAGGCCGCCGTTACCCAGCGCGTGCACCTGCCTGGTCCCGGGCAGTGGCACGCGCCGGGCCGCCAAGCACGGCCACGCCTGGATGCTGCTGGTGGACAACGCCGACACCTCCCGGGGGCGGCGCTTCCTGGCCGATCTGGCGGACGCGCGCTGCGCCCGCGCGGTGCCGGGGGACGGACTGCCGCCCGCGTACGACCCGTTGCTGGTGGTGGCCGCCTTCGGCGAGTGGCAGCCCGGGCTGACCCGCTGGTGGAGTGAGCCGTGGCGTGCCGAGCCGCGCCCCGGCACCGCCCAGCGCCGTATCCCGCCCTTCTCGCGGGCCGAGCGAAGCCTGTGGGCGAATCCCAACGAGGCCGCGGTCACCCGGACGGGCGACGCGTCGGCCTGCTGGTACCCGGTCTGGCTCGAACCGCTGAACCGCCCCGCCGGCGCCCGCCCGGCGGCGCGCGGCACGACCTCGGCGGCCGAGGCCGACGCGGACTTCGTCGGCCGGCTGTCCGCCGGGCATCCGGCCGCCATGGCCGACCTCAACGAGGCCCTGACCCTGGTGCATCCGGCGATGGTGGACGGCGCGCCGAACGCCCGGGGAGTGATGGATTCCGAGGGGAACGGTGCCACCGCGCCGCTGTGGCGCCGCGCGGTCACGGACGCCCTGCCCGACGTACTCGACGGCGCCGCCTGGCACGCCGTACCCGATGTCGCCACCGCCGCCGCGTATCTGGCCGACCGCCAGTCGGCGCAGGACGGCCGGCTGCCCGCGTCGCCGCCCGGGCTGAGCCAGGTCGTCGAGTCGCTGCGGCGCCATCTGTGGATCAGTACGTTCAACGCGCGCCCGTCCCGGCTGTGGCCGATAGCCCGCGGGGCGGCCGTGCATCCGGCGAT
>NZ_FMCH01000273.1 GCF_900091855.1 Streptomyces sp. DvalAA-14 | reverse complement strand
GGCGCCTGGTGAAGCCGCTCGTCTCCGACCTCCCGCCGCGCCCCGACGGCGAGGGCGACGGCCCGGTGGTGTTCGGCGCCCCCGGCAGGCCCGTCGCGGCCCGTACGAGCCCGTACGCGCCGATGCGGCCGGCCCCCGTGCCGCTGCCGCCCGCCGCCAAGAAGCCCGCTCGGACGAAGCGCGCCGACGGCGCCGCCGCGGACGGGAGCGCCACGGTCACCGAACCCGTCGAGGGGGAGCCGATCGGGCCCGAGGGCACGCGGGGGATGGCCGTGCCGCCGCCCCCCGAGCAGGCCCCCCTGAAACTGCTCGCCGAACTGACCAACACCCCGCCCCCGCGCCAGACCGCCTGGCGCAGCACCCTGCGCCGCTTCAAGATCTGGACGCCGCTGGTCGTTCTGCTCGCGGTGGTCTTCGTCGTGGTGCAGGCGGTGCGCCCGCTGCCGGCTCCGGACGTGGAGCTGACCGCGTCCCCGTCGTTCACCTTCGACGGCGCCCCGCTCCCGCAGTCCATGCCGTGGCCGAAGCAGGGCCAGTCGGTCGCCGAGGTCGAAGGCCTCGGCTCGCTGGGGGTGCACGGTGCCCAGACGCCCGTACCGATCGCGAGCGTCACGAAGGTGATGACCGCGTACCTGATACTGCGCGACCATCCGATCAGCGGTAAGCAGAACGGCCCGCAGATCGCCGTCGACCAGCAGGCCGCCGACGAGTCGTCGTCCACCGACGAGTCCACCGCCGCGGTCAAGATGGGGCAGAAGTTCAGCGAACGGCAGATGCTGCAGCTGCTGCTGATCCCGTCCGGCAACAACATCGCCCGGCTGCTGGCCCGTTGGGACGCCGGAACGCAGCAGGCGTTCGTCGCCAAGATGACGAAGGCCGCCGCCGGCCTCGGCATGACCCACACCACCTACACCGGTGCCAGCGGCTTCGAGGAGACCACCGTCAGCACCGCCGAGGACCAGCTCAAGCTGGCCCGCCAGGTGATGAACAACGACGTCTTCCGGTCCGTCGTCGCACAGCCCAACGTCGACATCCCCGGCGTCGGCACGATCTACAACAACAACAACGACCTGGTCCATGTCGGCGTCATCGGCGTCAAGACCGGTTCCAGCACCCCGGCCGGCGGCGCCCTGATGTGGGCGGCCAACAAGAAGGTCGACGGCAAGGAGCAGTTGATCCTCGGCGTCGTGCTCCAGCAGCGCGGCGGCGACACCGTCTTCGACAGCCTCACCGTCGCGCTGGCGAACAGCCAGAAGCTGATCGAGTCCGTTCAAGGCGGCCTGACCTCGACGACGATAGTGAAGAAGGGCGAGGTCGTCGGCGAGGTCAGCGACCACATGGGCGGCACCACCCCGGTGGTGGCCGCGCAGAACCTGACCGCGATCGGCTGGCCCGGCATGAAGGTGCGCCTCACGCTGAGCCCCAACTCCAGCGGTGTGCCGCACAACGCGGAGGCCGGCACCGCGGTCGGCAAGCTCAGCTTCGGCACCGGCAAGGCCCTCACGAGCGTGCCGGTGGTGCTGCAGAGCGGCCTGCACGAACCGTCGTTCGGCAAGAAACTCGTCCGGCTCGGCTGAACGCCGATCGCCGAAAGGCGCGTTGTCAGGTTGTCAGGCGGACAGTTCCCGCTCCAGGGGCGTACGGAAGCGCGGTGTGATCCGTACGCCCCCGAGCAGCTCGGTCAGTTCGGCCGCCGCCGTGTCGGCCGCCCGCGCCGCCGTCGCACCCCGATCCGTCAACTGCCGCCACACCACGGCCCCGTCGGGCCGCTGCGCCCAGCCGCCGATCACCTCGCCGCCCCACCACACGGTCGGGCCCACATTCCCGGTCCCGTCGAAGAGCGCGTCCCGGTGCGTGCGCGGCAGGAACCAGTCCCGGTCCTGCCAGCCCATCGGCGTGGGATCGAGCCCGGGCAGCAACAGAGCGGTGAGCGGCGGTGGCTGCGTCGGGCCGGTGTCGCCCGGCAGCACCCAACCCGGCTGCCCCGCGGCCTCGTCCAGCCGCACGGGTTCGGCGTCCACCGCCTTCAGGGCCTTGCGGACCTCGGCGAGCGTCCAACCCGTCCACCACTTGGCGTCGGCCTCCGTAGCGGGTCCGTACGCGCGCAGCCAGGCCCGTACGACCGCCGCCCGCGCCTGCCCCACGGGCCGGTCCGGCAGCGGCTGCGCCCTCGCCCAGCGGAACTGGCTGCTCGTCCAGGAACCGGCCGGCCGACGCCGCTCGATCCGGTACTCGGCGGCCATGGTGCGGATGACACGGCTCGCCACATTCTGCGTCGCCTCGTACGGCTTCCCGCGCGCGACCACCACCTGCTCGCGCAACCTCGGCACGAGTCTGGAGAGTTGGGCGCCGCTGCTGTCCCCGTGCCGGTCCAGCGCGGCCTCGACCTCGGCCTCGACCTCGGCCAGCCACCCGGCGTCCCAGCCACCGCCCTCCGCGAGATACGCCAGCAGCTTCCCGCGCTCCCGCACCGCGATGTCCCGTCCCGCCGCCGCGAACACCTCCGGCGCGCGCTCCCGGCCCACCACGAACATCGTCCGCCGCATCGCCAGCATCCGCACCAACCGGGGCGGGGAAGCCGGCCCCGAGCCGTAGAGCGCCTCCTCCACCGCCGTGAAGACGCCGTGCGGCCGGCGCAGCCGCGCGGCGACCGACAGGAACACGGTGGCCGGATCGGTCGCGTGCAGAGCGACCAACCCGTCCACCACGCCGCCGACGTCCGCCACCTTCGCCAACTGCCGCGCCCGGACCCGCGCCCGCCGCTCCTCGACCCCGATCAGCACCGCCTGAGCACGCATGGGCCCAACGGTGCCATGCCGGTCGCGGCGGGGCAGCCGGAGGGGAGAAGCCGCCCCCGGGACCGGCGAGGCCCTAAGGGCTGTCCCGTAATCCGCGGTGGATCAGCGTGCGGCGTCAGATGCGGTGCATCGCAAGGCGGTGGGTCGTCCTCATACCGGGTCGTATTCGGACGGGCCCGACAACGCAGCGAGGTGCCGTAGCTGTCGTCGCGCGCCCGCCGGGGATTACGGGACAGCCCTTAGTCGGCCAGCGGCTTGAAACCGCGCAGCCGCAGACTGTTGCCGACCACGAAGACCGAGGAGAAGGCCATCGCCGCGCCGGCGATCATCGGGTTGAGCAAGCCCGCCGCGGCCAGCGGAATCGCGGCCAGGTTGTAGGCGAAGGCCCAGAAGAGATTGCTTCTGATCGTGGCAAGGGTCCGCCGCGACAGGCGGATCGCGTCGGCGACCACCAGGAGGTCACCCCGGACGAGCGTGAGATCACCGGCCTCGATCGCCGCGTCGGTGCCGGTACCCATCGCGAGCCCCAGATCGGCCTGCGCCAGCGCCGCCGCGTCATTCACCCCGTCACCGACCATCGCGACCGTGCGGCCCTGCTCCTGGAGGCCGCGCACCACAGCCACCTTGTCCTCGGGCAGCACCTCGGCGTGGACGTCGGCCGGTCCGATGCCGATCTCCGCGGCGACGGCAGCGGCGACCGCCGCGTTGTCGCCGGTGAGCAGCACCGGCCGCAAGCCCAGCGCACGCAGTCGGCGCACCGCCTCCGCGCTCGTCGGCTTCACCGCGTCGGCGACCACCAGGACCGCGCGGACCCGCCCGTCCCAGGCGACGGCGATCGCCGTACCACCGCGCTGCTCGGCCGCGGCCTTGGCCTCGACCAGCTCGGGAGGGAGCAACGCGCCCGAAGCCCCGAGCAGTTGCTCCCGCCCGACCGTCACCGCGTGCCCGTCGACAGTGCCGTGCACGCCCAGCCCCGGCACGGCGCCGAAGTCAGCAGCGACCGGGGGCAGTTCGATGCCCCGCTCCGCCGCGGCGGCGGTGATCGCCCGCGCCACCGGGTGCTCGGAGGCATGCTCCAGCGCGCCGGCCAGCCGCAGTACGTCCTTGGCGTCCGCGTCGGCCGCGCGGGCGAGGTGGATCCCGCTGAGCGTCATCACCCCCGTGGTGACCGTGCCGGTCTTGTCCAGGACCACCGTGTCGACGGCCCGAGTGGACTCCAGCACCTCGGGGCCCTTGATCAGAATGCCGAGTTGGGCGCCTCGTCCGGTCCCCACCAGCAGCGCGGTCGGCGTCGCCAGACCCAGCGCGCACGGGCAGGCGATGATCAGCACGGCGACAGCGGCGGTGAAAGCCGCGCTCGCGCCCTCGCCGAGCGCCAGCCACACCGCGAGGGTGCCCAGCGCCAACACGATCACCGACGGTACGAACACCGCCGATATCCGGTCGGCGAGCCGCTGGGCCGCCGCCTTGCCGTTCTGCGCGTCCTCCACCAGCCGCGCCATCCGGGCCAGTTGGGTGTCGGCGCCGACCCGCAGCGCCTCGACCACGATCCGGCCGCCGGCGTTCACCGTCGCACCCGCGACCCGCGACCCGGGTCCGACCTCCACCGGCACCGATTCCCCGGTCAGCATCGAGGCGTCCACCGCCGAACCGCCTTCGCGTACGACCCCGTCGGTGGCGATCTTCTCCCCCGGCCGCACCACGAAGCGGTCGCCGACCGACAGATCGGCCACGGGGACGCGCACTTCCCTATCCGGACCGCTGTGACGGTCATCGGCGTCTTGACCGTCTTCACCGGCTGGGTCTCGGCGCAGCACCACGACATCCCTGGCGCCGAGTTCCAGCAGGGCGCGCAAGGCCGCCCCCGCCCGGCGCTTGGCACGCGCCTCGAAGTAGCGGCCGGCGAGGATGAAGGCGGTGACTCCGGCGGCCGCCTCCAGGTAGATGTCGCCCCCGGCGTCGCCGCGACCGATGGTGAACGCGAACGGGTGCCTCATGCCGGGCATCCCCGCCGTACCGAAGAACAGTGCCCACAGCGACCAGCCGAAGGCCGCGAGCGTGCCGACCGAGACCAGCGTGTCCATGGTGGCGGCGCCGTGCCGGGCGTTAGCCCAGGCCGCACGGTGGAACGGCCAGCCGGCGTAGACCACGACGGGTGAGGCCAGGGTGAGCGCGAGCCACTGCCAGTTGGTGAACTGCAGCGCCGGGATCATCGACAGGGCGATCACCGGGACGGCGAGGACGACAGCGGTGGTCAGCCGCTGGCGCAGCGTGGCGAGTCCGGGGTCTTCCGCCGCCTGGTCGGGCGCGGTCCTCACGTCGCCGTGCAGCGGGAGCCGGTCCTGCGGTTCCGGGCTCTCACGGCTTGGCGGGGACGGGGGAGGGGGCTGGACAGGCTGGACGGGGTGGACGGAGTGGGCGGCGGGGAGTGCGGCCGTGTATCCGGTGGCCCGGACCGTCGCAATGAGGTCGCCGACCACGACTCCCTCCCCGAAGGCCACCTTCGCCTTCTCAGTCGCGTAGTTGACGGTGGCCAGGCTCACCCCGTCCATCCGGTTGAGCTTCTTCTCGATACGGGCGGCGCAGGACGCGCAGGTCATGCCGCCGATCTCCAGCTCGATCCGCTGCTCGGCGGGCCCGCCGTCCGGGTGCGCGGTGGTGGTGGCCATTTCCACTCCCTGGTCGGTCGGTCGGTCCGTCGGGCGGGTGTGCGGGGGTGCGGTCCGTCTCGGTGCGCAGCCTTGCGGGTCGCGGGGCGGCGGTCTGCTGGTGGTTGGCCGGGGTCGGCTGGGCCGGGTCTCAGGCGGGGCCGACGAGCTCGTAACCCGCTTCGTCCACCGCCGCCCGCACCGACTCCACATCGAGCGGCTGCTCGGAGGCGATGGTCAGCAGCCCGGTCTTCGCCACAGCCGTCACGGAGGTGACCCCGGGAATGCCGGTGACCTCCTTGGTGACGGCCGACTCGCAGTGGCCGCAGCTCATCCCGGTCACCGAGTAGACGGTCTCGCTCATGCTGTGCTCCTCGTGATGCGCGCGAAGGTGACTCTTCACTGTCTTCCCCTCCTACACGTCCTCCACGGTATACCCCCTAGGGGTAAGAGCGATACTACCCCCTGGGGGTATGGAGAGCTGCTGATACGACCGTCTGACCTGCCCGCGCAGGAGTCAGTCGTCCTCCGCCAACCGGTCGAGCAGCCGGGCGGCCAACCGCAGCACCTCCCGCTCGGTCTCGTTCAGCTCCGATTCCATCCGCGCACGCAGCCAGGCGTCACGGTGGTTCACATCGCGCGCCATCGCCTCGAAGCCGTCCGGCGTCAGATCGATCCGCTGCTGTCGCCCGTCGACCGCGTCCCGGGTACGGGTGACCAGGCCGTCCTCTTCCAATGCCGCCAGCGAGCGGGTCAGCGACTGCGGTTGCACGTGCAGGGCGGCCGCGATCGCACTGGGACTGCCCGCTCCGGACCGGTAGAGGTGGGCGAGGACGCCGAGCTTGCCGTTCGGCAGGCTGTCGGGCAGCCGCTCGGCGCGCATGCGGCGGCTGAGCCGGTTCACCGCGCGGCGGACAACGGCGGCGGAGTCAAGAGGCGGAGGAGGAAACATGGCTGCCATTTTCTAAGCAAAGCGTACGATCTTCATCGTATGATGGCTGTGAAGTGACTGATTGGACGGCATCTTCGCCTCGAAAGATGCGATAGTCGTACGCAAGGCTTCGTAATATCGGACTTTCGCGTCGTCGTACGGGTGATCTTCTGCGCGCGATGGCGTGCGGCGCCGCAGCGGTTCGGCAGCAGGTGGAGGCGCGTGGCCGCGCGGCGCCGCACGCGACGGCATACGGCCGCACGCGACATGCGATACGCGACAGCACGCGGACGGGTGACAGGGGGCGGACAAGAATGCTGATCCGACTGCGGCTGCTCGATCCCGGCCGGGTGCTGCTGCACATCGCCATACGTACGATCATCGCCGCCCTTGCCGCGCTGCTCACCGCCTGGGCGGTCTGCCGATCCGCTGATCTGCCCGGCGGCATGGTGGTCATCGCCACCGTCGTCGCCGTCCTGGTCTCGCGCACGCTGCACGCGACCAGCCTCCCGCATCGACTCTCCGCGCTGTTCTACGTGCCCGCGATCGGCATTCTCGCGGCCTTCACCGGCCGCTTCATGATCCACCACACCTGGCTGGGCGCCGGGGCCTTCGTCGCGGCGGTCGGTGCTTCCCGGTACCTGATGCGGTTCGGCGGCAAGGTGCGCCGCTTCGGCCGGCTCGCCCTGACTCCGCTGATCTCCGTTCTGGTCGTCCCCATCCCGCCGGGCGCCGCCAGGACAACCGGTCCGCTGTGGGGCGGCGTCGCCGGTCTGATCGCGGTCGCCTGCGTGATCGCCGTCCAGTCGCTGCTGCCCACCCGGCCCACCCGGGAGGCCGCGGCGGCCGCGCTCGATCTGCCACTCGCCGTAGCCCGTCTGCGCGCCGCGCCCGCAGGTGATCGCGGGCACACCCGGACCGCCGCCACCGTGCATCGCACCGCCCTCACCATCGAGGACCGACTCGATGCCGCCGTCCTCCGCGACGGCGCCGACCGCGCCCCGCTCGACGCCCTGGCGACCGCCGTACTCCACGCCGAAGTCGGAGCCGACCGGCCCCCGGGCATGTCGGACGCCGAAACCCACCGCGCGGAGGCGGCCTTGGACACCGCGCTGTCCGCGGTCCGCGAGCAGGCCGTCGTGGTCCGCCGCATACGGGCGCGCGAACGCCCGGACCCCGAGGCAGCCGCCCCTCGCCGCCGAACCGGCGGCCTGCGCGACCTGCAGCCCCAGACCCGGCTGGCCGCCCAGCTCACCATGGCCATGGCTGCCGCCTTCGCCATCGGCCACCTGCTTTTCCCCCAGCACTGGATGTGGACGGTGATCACCGCGTTCGTGGTGTGCAGCGCCGCACGCGGCCGCGGCGACGTCGTGCACCGCAGCGGCCTGCGAGTCGCCGGTGCCTTCACCGGTGCGCTCACCGGAACCCTCATCGCCCACCTGGTAGCCGGCGCCCCGGTCGCCGCGGTGACCGTCATCTTCTGCTATTTGCTGATCGGCGTCTGGCTGCGCGACCTCAACTACGCGATCTGGGCGTTCTGCGTCACCAGCCTGCTCGCTGTCCTCTACAACCTGAACGGCGAACGGGGCACCGCCCTGCTCGTCCAGCGTCCGGAAGGCATCCTGCTCGGCTCGGCCTGCGCCATAGCCGCCGCCTTCTTCGTGCTGCCGCTCCGGACCGAAGCGGTCATGCGCGGCCGCGCCGCCCGCGCTCTCCAAGCACTCCAGGACCTTTTGGGCGCCGTCCGCGAAGCCGACCCCGAACCCGCCGCCGTACGACGCCTTGCCCGCCGCATCGATCGCGCCGCCGGCGACCTGAACGACGCCTCCGCCCCCGCCCGGGCACACCGCCTCCTCAAAGGGCGCCTCCTCAACGGCCGCCTCCTCGGCAGCCGCGTCCTCAGCCGCCGCGTCCCCAGCCCCGGCGCCGTGCCCCGCCGACGCCCCGCCGGTACCTCGCACCCCGCCGACTGGGCCGACGCCCTGATCGCTTGCGCCCACGCCGCCCGCGCGCTGGCCGCCACCGAAGGCGCGGCGCTTGCCACAGCCGGCCCCCAACTCGGTCTGACCGCGCTCAACATCGGTCAGGTCCGCCGCCGTCTCGGCCACCGACCCGGCGCTCTCCCGCCCCGCCTGCCGCGCACGCGGCCCCGCCCCCCTCCTCCGGCTCAACACCTCCCTCGCCGAGCTCTACGACCGGCTGCCCGCGCCCGCCGCGCCACAGACCCCCGCCGCCCCCGTACCGGACTCCCTGCCCGCCGGCTGACGCCGGTGGGCGGCCGGACAGCCGACCGCTGAGATCTTCCGCACTCCCCCGCACCCCCCGACCGCAGCCGCCGACGCCGGCTCTACCCTGGATGCGTCGGCGCGTACCCCCTCAAGGACGCGACCCGCTCATCACCAGGAGGCGGCGGCATGCTGCGCACCATGTTCAAGTCCAAGATCCACCGGGCCACGGTGACCCAGGCGGATCTGCACTATGTGGGCTCCGTGACCGTCGACCGCGACCTGATGGACGCCGCCGACCTGCTGCCGGGCGAACTGGTCCACATTGTCGACATCAGCAACGGCGCCCGCCTGGAGACGTACGTCATCGAGGGTGAGCGCGGCTCGGGCGTGATCGGTATCAACGGCGCGGCAGCGCACCTCGTGCATCCCGGCGATCTGGTCATCCTGATCAGCTATGCCCAGGTGGAGGACGCGGAGGCCCGCACCCTGCGCCCGGCCGTCGTCCATGTGGACGCCGCCAACCGGATCACCGCATTGGGCGAGGACACCGCCGAGCCCGCCCCCGGTACGGACACCGTTCGCCCGCCGCACGCAGCCGCGCACGCCTGAAGCGGAAAAGCGCACCCGAGGTGCCGGCAGCGGCACCGGAGGACTGACCCGAGGACCACCGGAAGAGGGCCGGCCGGGAAGCGTGACCCGCGGGACATACGCCCCGCCGGGGATCAGGCCGCGGTCATCACCGCGGAACCGCTGACCGGGCCGGCCACCGGGCGTATCTGCATCCGGGACTCGCGCGCCGCGGACGTCCAGCGGGCGCGCAGCCGCGCCAGCTCCGCGAGCTCTTCGGCCGTCCAAGGACGGTCACCGTGCTCCTGCACATAAGCGCGCAGAGCCGTATTCGCCTGATCGAGTCTTCCCCCGTACATGTGAACAACCCTAGACGGCACCACTGACAATCCCGAATCCGTTTGGCCCATCCCTGTGTGCGCCGGCTCACGCGGTGCAGCCGGTCGTCACCCGTGACCTGCCTGCGGACGGCGCTTGTCACTGCCTGCTGCCATGCTGATGTGAGGGAGGACACAGCGTTCGAATCCGGCATATCCCTCAGTCCACGGAGGTCAGCACGATGCTCACCAACGACTACGTGCCCGGCGCGCCCAGCTGGATCGATCTGGGCACCCGCGACATCGCGTCCGCCGCCGCGTACTACAAGGCCCTGTTCGACTGGGACTTCCGTTCCGCGGGCCCCGAGGCGGGCGGCTACGGCATGTTCGAGCTGGCCGGCCAGACCGTCGCCGCCATGGGGCCGCTGCAGGGAGACAACGCCAAGCCCGCGTGGATCGTCTATTTCGAAACGGCCGACGCCGACGCCACCACCGAAGCCGTCGAGCAGGCCGGCGGCTCCGTCCGCTTCGCGCCGATGGACGTGGCCGACCACGGCCGCCTGGCCGGTTACACCGATCCGGACGGGGCGGACTTCGCCGTGTGGCAGCCCGGCACCAACAAGGGCCTGGACCGCGTCGGCGGCGGAGGGCTGTGCTGGACCGAGCTTTACACCACCAACGCCCAGCAGGCCAAGCGCTTCTACGACAGCGTGTTCGACTGGGACTACGAGGACACACCCCTCCCCGGCGGCGCCGGGAACTACGTCGTCGTCTCGCGCTCCGGCGGGGGCCAGGAGGGATCGCACGGCGGCATCATGCAGCTCGGCACGGAGATGCTTCCGGACGGCTTCAGCTACTGGCAGCCGTACTTCGCGGTCGCGGACTGCGACGCCGTCGCCGCCAAGGCGGCCGCGAGCGGCGGCACCGTCCTCATGCCCGCCACCGACATGGAGGGCGTCGGGCGGATGGCGCTGCTCAAGGACCCCGAGGGTGCCTTTTTCGCCCTGCTCACCCCCGAGGAGAGCATGTCCTGAAGTCCGCCCGCGTCGTACCCCCGCAGGCCGCGGTCACCGCGTCGGGCTCCCGCCCAGCGGCCGCGTCATCCCGCGTCATCCCGCTCATCCGCATGCTTCTCGGCGTCCCGCCAGGAGGCCAGCTCCCGCCTGCTCTCGAAGCGCAACGGTCGTCCCGTCCACGGATCGGAGAACTCCACCGTTCGAGCCAGTAGTTGCAGCGGACCATCGAAGCGGCCGGGATCGTCCTCGGCGAGTTCCGGTGCGGTCTCGGGATACAGCGGATCGTTCAGCAGGGGCAGGCCGAGGGCGTTCATATGGACCCGCAGCTGGTGGGTGCGGCCCGTCGAGGGCAGCAGCAGATAGTGCCCGAGGCCCCCGCGATGGGCCAGCAGCTCGATCCGGCTCTCGGCGTTCACCGGCCCGGGCACCTCCTGCGCGGCCAGCACTCCGTGCTCCTTCACGATCCGGCTGCGGACAGTCCGTGGCAGCTCGACTGCCGGGTCGTAGGCGGCGACGGCTTCGTACTCCTTGCGCACCCTGCGGTCCCGGAACAGCGTCTGGTAAGCGCCGCGGTCCTCGGGCCGCACGACGAACAACACTAGCCCCGCGGTCAACCGGTCCAGCCGATGCGCCGGGGAAAGACGCGGCAGGCCCAGGTCCCGTCGCAGCCTGGCCACCGCGGTCTGCGTGATGTGCCGCCCGCGCGGGGTGGTGGCGAGGAAATGCGGCTTGTCGGCGACCACGATCCGGTCGTCGCGGTGGACGACCTCGATCGCGAAGGGCACTGGCGACTCCGGTGCGAAGTCGCGGTGGAACCAGACATGACTCCCCGCCTCGTACGGCGTCATCGTGTCCACCGGGCGGCCCCCCTCGCCCACGAAGCGCCCGGCGGCCAGCATCGCCTCGACCCGCTCGGGGCCGATGGCCGCGGCGTAACGCTCCAGCAGGTATCCGCGTATGGTCGTCGGCCCGGCGCCCTCGGGCCCGGCGGTCTTTCCGTCGTGGCCGGAACCACCCGGCAGCCGGAGACACACCGGGTCCACCCCGTCGCGCTGCTCCAGCGGTGAGGGCGGCGCCTTCCGACCAGGTCTGCGCGCCATCGTGCCCTCACCTCCTGCTCGCCCGCCCGCCGCTGCCAGGTTATGTGGGCGCCTGACCGCCGTGGTTGCCGTGGTCGTGGTGGTCGTCATGGCTGTCATCACTGTCATCGCTGTCGTGGGCGCTGTCGGGCCGCGTCGGCGCGCCACCCATCATGCGCAGCATCGCCAGGCCGCCGCTGCGCCAGAAGCGGACGATGAGCGCGGCCGCCAGCAGCAGGAAGACGATGTTGAGCCATGTCGTGTAGTTCCACATGACGCCGTCCGCGGGCACGGTCGCGTCCGCCTGGTCCGGGACGAGGCCGCCACCACCGAAGATCACTTCCACCACGTAGCCGGCCACCACGGTCGCCGCATAGAAGGTGATCGCAAGAAAGCCGGTCATACGTAGTCCGTAACACCGGCGGTAGATGTTCAGAATCGGCAGGATCAGCAGGTCCGCGAAGATGAACGCGACCACTCCGCCGAAGCTGATGCCGCCCTTCCACAGCACCACGGCGAGCGGCACATTGCCGATCGAGCAGACGAAGGACACCACCGCCACCAGCGGTCCGATGATCGGCCCCCACAGTTTCGCCGCCAGCGGGTGGCCTTCGAAGAAGAACGTCCGCCAGAACGAGTCCGGCACCCACGCCGCGATAGCCCCCGCGATCAGCAAACCCAGCACGAGGTCGCGCAGCACGGCCGCCCACTCCATGACGAACACATGCGCCACTGAGGTGAACCCCTCCCGGGACAGCAGTCGCCGCCGGAACGATCCCTCACCCCCCACGGACATGTCCATCGCGGCATGTCCCTCCATCGACCCGGCCACCCCGCGCTCCGCCTGCTCCCGGGCCGCCCGCAGCAACCGCTCCCGCAGCAGTAGCCGGAAGAGCACGGCCAGTACCAGGATCATGACGGGCCCGCCGATGAACTCCGCAGCGGTGAACTGCCACCCCATCAGCAAGGCGAGGATTGCGCCGAGTTCGACCACCAGATTCGTCGACGCGATCTCGAAGGCCATCGCCGCTGTGAAATCCGCCCCCTTGACGATCAGTGAGCGGGCCAGCGCCACCGCCGCATACGAGCAGGAGGACGACGCCGCCCCCAGCAGCGCCGCCATCCCCAAAGTCCGCGGGCGATCGTCCCCCAGCAGCCGCACCACGGTCGACTTGCGGACCAACGCCTGCACCACCGCGGAGAGCGCGAACCCCAGAATCAGTGCCCAGGTGATCTCCCAGGTCATCGACCAGGTGATGGACAGTGCGTGCCAGACGGCGTGCATGCGGCGCCCCCGTTCCTCTGTCGCGGCCCGCAGCCGCCGCGACTTCTCGGCGCGCTGCCGCTACCTCCACACCAGGACGTCAGGCCCGTCCTTCCACAGCGGTGTCCGGAGCCGGGAGCTCGCGGTCGTGGAAAGAAGCGCCGGTGCCACGTACACCACATAACCCTGCTTGTAGGGCCTGATCCACAGCAAAACGCCGTCGGGCAGGCTGGACGTGCGTAGAACCCGAATCACTCGGCCCCCTGAACACCCGGGCGGTGGCCCCCTCGCCGGTGCGATCATGCAACCACAAAAAAGTGCCCGATGTGAGCGGAAAGCGATGGGTTGTGGATAACTCCGCCGCGGCGGGAGCCGAGCCTGATCGAGCCGCTTACGAGCCCAGCTCGCGCCGCTGCTCCGATACGGCCTGCGGCTCCTCGGAGAGCCTGTCCAGCCGCGCCAGGTGACCCTGCTCCTCCTCCCAGGCCAGCAGTGCCGTTTTCAGCTGCTCGGGCGTCGACCTCGGCTTCCCCATCACGACCACGACCATGTCGGCGTTCGGTGTCAGAGGCACGATCCTGGTATCGAGGGTGGTGCCCTCGAGGAGCGTATGAGTCACCCGGAACGGCAGGCTCGCGTAGGCGCCTTGCGAGAATTGCCCGGCGGAGTCCTGTTTCCCTGGTTCGCTCAGTGGCAGCGGGTCGCCGCCGTCGAGAATGCTCTCGATCGAGCCCCGCTTCCAGTCGAGGGCGACTTCGAGGCTTCGCAGAGTCGAGGTGACGCGATCGAAGCCGCCGCCGCGTTCGATCGTCTGGATCACCGTCCGCCCGACGCCGGCCAACTCGCTGAGTTTCACCTGGCTGAGCCCCTTGCTGCCGCGTGCTGCCCGTACGGCTCTGCCCAGTCGCAACCAGTCTCCGTCCATGGGGCCCCATCATGCCGTAGTCCATGCAACCAAGGAGGCGACTTTCGAGCTTTTGACCTGCGGGGGAGGGGAGCGGAAGCCGCCGCTGGGTTGCATGACGGCGCATCGGAGGAACGGCATGCCCTTACGCGTATGAGCCTCACTGCTCTTAAGGGAGCGTCTGAGGCTCGGAAACCTGCTTGCGAGTCGGGCCGTATGCGGCTAATTTCAGGATGTGAGACCGAACGGCGCGGCCATGAGGGCACTCCGCACGGCTCGGAAGATGAGCCTGCGGGACATGCAGGCAAGGACCGGTCTCGACCGGGGCCATCTGTCCCGATTGGAGCGCGGGCTCGTCGGAGCGAGCGATGAGACCATCCGCCGTTACGCCCACGCCCTCGACGTGCCGACCGCTGCCATCACGCACGACCGGTGAGGGCGACTGTCGAACACGCGTTCACTCGAACGAGGGAACAACCGCAGTCGTCCCGCATTCGTTGGTCAGTTCGGATGGTCCCCCTGAGCGCGTCGAGGTCCGAACGGCGGTCGGCCCCCTCGCCGGCCTTCGGCGCGCAACGGGCCCACGGTCATCACGAGTCCTGCGTCGGGGGGCGGCGAACGGCCGGGTCGGCGGCGCTGCCAACGGGGTCGTCGCCCCACTCGCTCGCCGAGGCCCGGCGGCGATGTCTGTGCCCCAGGCAGGATTCGAACCTGCGACACCGGCTTTAGGAGAGCCGTGCTCTATCCCCTGAGCTACTGGGGCGGGGAGTGTCTGAACCACCGACAGAGTACCGGATCACCTGCGGACGACGACCGCTGACCGCAGTCATCGAGACGCAGCACGTTAAGGGGGTGGGAGTTCCTCGGCCGCGGTCGCAGGTCCCCCATCGGCGGCGGGACAATGGACAGGGGTGGGTAGGGGATGCTTCGGGCCCGGCCGGGATCTGCCGCTGGCGTGCACGACCGCTCGGGCGGCGGCCCGCCGAGTAAGTCGCCAGGGCCGGGGGAGCGCCCTGGGACGGGGAGCCCGCTGGGTCGGGGGCCCATGGGGTGGGGGCGCGGCCGGGGGCTGTGGGCGGCGGGAATAGCGGCCCGGACCGGGATGTTCGAGTGGTTGAACAATCAACCAAATGGGACGGTGGGAGAAATGCAGTTCGGTATCTTCACGGTCGGCGACGTCACCGCGGACCCGACCACCGGGCGGACCCCCAGCGAGCACGAGCGGATCAAGGCGATGGTCACCATTGCGCTCAAGGCCGAGGAGGTCGGACTCGACGTCTTCGCGACGGGTGAGCACCACAATCCGCCCTTCGTGCCGTCGTCTCCCACGACCATGCTCGGTTATATCGCCGCACGCACCGAGCGTCTGATCCTCTCCACGTCGACCACCCTCATCACCACGAACGACCCGGTGAAGATCGCCGAGGACTTCGCGATGCTGCAACACCTGGCCGACGGGCGCGTCGACCTGATGTTGGGGCGCGGCAACACCGGCCCCGTCTATCCGTGGTTCGGCAAGGACATCCGCCAAGGCATACCGCTGGCCGTCGAGAACTACGCGCTGCTGCACAAGCTGTGGCGTGAGGACGTGGTGGACTGGGCGGGCAAGTTCCGCACACCGCTGCAGTCCTTCACGTCCACGCCGCGCCCTCTCGACGGCGTGCCCCCGTTCGTCTGGCACGGCTCCATCCGCAGCCCGGAGATAGCCGAGCAGGCCGCGTACTACGGCGACGGCTTCTTCGCCAACAACATCTTCTGGCCGAAGGACCACTTCAAGCGCCTCATCAACCTCTACCGCGAGCGCTACGCCCACTACGGCCACGGCACGCCCCAACAGGCGATCGTCGGTCTCGGCGGGCAGGTCTTCGTCCGGAAGAATTCCCAGGACGCGGTGCGCGAGTTCCGGCCCTACTTCGACAACGCACCGGTTTACGGGCACGGTCCGTCGCTGGAGGACTTCACCGACCAGACGCCGCTGACCGTCGGCTCCCCGCAGGAGGTCATCGACAAGACGCTGGCCTTCCGGGACACCTTCGGCGACTACCAGCGTCAGCTGTTCCTGATGGACCACGCCGGTCTGCCCCTGAAGACCGTTCTGGAGCAACTGGACATCCTGGGTGAGGAGATCGTGCCGGTGCTGCGCGAGGAATTCGCCAAGAAGCGCCCGGCGGACGTGCCGGACGGCCCTACGCACCAGGCGCTCGTCGCGAGCCGTGACGCCGAAGTTACTGAGCCGCAGGAGGCACAGGCATGACAAAGAACCTCGTGGTGGTCACGGCCGGGCTCAGCCTCCCGTCTTCGACGAGGCTGCTCGCCGACCGGCTGGCCGAGGCCACCCGGCGGCAGACAGGGGAGGGAGACCTCGATGTCCAGGTGATCGAGCTGCGCGAGCTGGCGAACGAGATCGCCCAGAACATGGTCACCGGTTTCCCGGGTCCGCGGTTGCGCGACGCCGTCGAGTCCGTGACCGGTGCCGACGGTCTGATCGTCGTCACGCCGGTCTTCACCGGCTCGTACAGCGGCCTGTTCAAGTCGTTCTTCGACACCATCGACAAGGACGCGCTGGCCGGCACTCCTGTGCTGATCGGGGCAACGGGTGGCAGCGCCCGTCACTCGCTGGTGCTCGAGCACGCGATGCGCCCCCTCTTCGCCTATCTGCGGGCGATTGTCATACCGACAGCGGTGTACGCGGCCTCCGAGGACTGGGGTACGGGTGGGGACGGCGCGCTCGACAGCCGTGTCGACCGGGCGGCGCTGGAGCTGGCTGCCCTGATCGAGGCACGCCCCCTCGCGCGCCGCTCGGAGGCCGACGAGACGGTCGTCCCCTTCGCGGAGCAACTCGCGGCTCTGGCCGCTGAGGAATGACGTCTTAGGCAGGCGCTGAGTAATCGGTGCCGAGTGGGCGCTGAGCGGCGACGCGGACTGGGGTGATTACGCCGTAATCACCCCACTGACGCGAGATGCGTTCTGTCGTGGCACCTGGGGCCCTACACCCGTTGGCGCTGATCTGCTCGTCAGACCGCGCCATTGGAGTGACGATGCGTTAGTCCTCTCGAACGCGCGGTTACTGATGACTGTGTTGGTGCCGCACATCCGGTGAAACGGGGACGCCGCGGCGGCCGGTTTCGAGAAGGGCGCACCGCGTGAACACTCCTCAGTTGCTCGACCGGGCGGGTACGGCAGCATTCGCGTGGTGGACGCGAGCCGTGCGCGTGGTCGCCGAGGTGCTCACCGCTGTGCTGACCGCCTTCGCACAGGGGAAGTCGCGCTCGCGGCAGCACGCCGACGACGCCCGCGGCGCCGCGGCCGGAACGAACGGTCACCGGATGCCGGCGCCCAAGCCCGTACTCATGCCCGCGCCCGCGCCGATGTCGACGACACTCGCCGTCGATCGCCTGATCTTCGGACAAGCCACCGCCCCAACGCTCTCGCGCGGAGGAGGTGTGACCGCGCCCGGCTCGGGGATCAGGGGCGGCCAACTCCTCGGCGCCTTTCCCGGGGCGCGAATCGGGCCACCCGCCCGCGCGCCCGCGCTGCCGCGGATCTGATGCGAGCCGCGCACCGAACGGGGCCGGTCCGGGACCACGAGTCCGGGGCCGGCCCCGCGTCATGTCACCCCTGGCCCGCATGGCATCCCCGTAGTGCGGCACATAGCGTGTTAAATCGGGACGAGCTGTCGCGGTTAAGGAGACCCCATCATGGCCCGTGGCACCGATGACGGCTCTACGCCTCCGGGGCAGGGCGGTGGCGGGCAGCACAAGTCCCACCACACCCCCGACGTGGACGCTCCGGCCCACCGCTGGTGGGTGCTCAGCGTGGTCTCCCTCGCCCAGCTGATGGTCGTACTGGACGCGACCATTGTGAACATCGCCCTGCCGTCCGCTCAGCGGGCTCTCGGATTCTCCGATGGCAACCGGCAGTGGATCGTGACCGCCTACGCACTGGCATTCGGGTCCCTGCTGCTGTTCGGTGGCCGGCTCGCCGACCTCATCGGCCGCAAGAGGGCTTTTCTGATCGGCCTGATCGGCTTCGCGGTGGCGTCCGCGGTCGGTGGTGGCGCGCCGAGCTTCGAGGTGCTCGTGGTGGCCCGTGCGGTGCAGGGATTGTTCGGGGCGCTGCTCGCGCCGGCCGCGCTGTCACTTCTGACGACGACGTTCACCGTCCCCAAGGAGCGGGCGAAGGCTTTTGGCATCTACGGCGCCATCGCGGGCGGCGGCGGCGCGGTCGGATTGCTTCTCGGCGGCCTGCTCACCGAGTACCTCGACTGGCGCTGGTGCCTGTACGTCAATCTGCTCTTCGCGTTCATCGCCTTTTTCGGCGGCCTGCGGCTGCTGAGTTCGGAGGCGACGCCCAACCGGCCCGATCTGGACATCCCGGGGACGGTGGTTGTGTCCGGCGGCCTGTTCTGCATCGTCTACGGGTTCTCCAACGCTCAACGGCACGGCTGGAGCGCGCCCAGCACCTGGGGCTTCCTGGTGGCCGGCGGCGTACTGCTCATCGTCTTCGTATGGTGGCAGCGGCGTGCGCCGAACCCGCTGCTGCCGCTGCGGGTGGTCACCGACCGGGACCGAGGCGCGTCGTATCTTGCGTTGTTCATCTCGGGTGCCGGCATCTTCGGTGTGTTCCTCTTCTTGACCTTCTATCTGCAGCGCACCCTGTTCTACTCACCGGTGAAGACCGGCCTTGCCTTCCTGCCGATGGTCGCGGTCATCATGGCCACCTCGGTAATCACCACCAATGTGCTGGTGCCGCGCGTGGGTGCCAAGCCGGTGGTGCCGACCGGGATGCTGCTGTCCGCCGGGGCCATGGCGTGGCTGACCACGCTCGATCGCAGCAGCAGCTACGCGCCCCACGTGCTGCCACCGACACTCATCCTGGGACTGGGTCTCGGCATGATCTTCGCCACCGGCCTGAACCTCGCAACGGCCGGTGTCACGGAGCGGGACGCGGGCGTGGCCTCGGCGATGGTGAACACCTCGCAGCAGGTCGGAGGCTCCATCGGCACCTCGCTGCTCAATACGCTGGCGACCAGCGCCGCCACGAACTTCGAGACGGGCAAACGGCCGTCCCCCTCGCTGGCCGCACGGGCGCAGCTGCACAGCTTCATGGTCGCGTACTGGTGGTCGGCCGGTTTCTTCGGCGTCGGCTTCGTCGTCACCCTGCTCCTGTACCGGCGTGGCGTGCCCAAGAGCCTGGCCGGCGACCCGGCCACCCGATCTGCGGCGTAACTCCATCGGTGCCGGATCCCGGGCACCGGAGCTGTCGCCCTCGGCAGCGGCCCTCGGCGCGAGAAGAGTCCGGGAATCCGGCCGGCATCCACATCGCGGAAGGCCGCACGAGAAGGTGGCGGGTACAGCTAACGTTTTCGTATGACAGCCAACGGGACGCCGCCAGGTGCCGGGGAAGGCGCGCCGCTGGCGGTCGCGGCGCTCGACGCGGTGAGCGTGCGCCGCTACACCACCGGCCAGATCATCCTCGACGACGTCACCTGGACCGTTCGCGCCGGTGAGCACTGGGCGCTGCTGGGTGCGAACGGCGCCGGTAAGACGACCGTACTTCGGCTCATCGGTGCGCTGACGCACCCCACCACGGGAACGGTCGAGGTGCTGAGCCACCGGCTCGGTCGTGTCGACATGCGCGAGTTGCGTGCGCACATCGGTCTGGTGTCCTCCGCCCAAAAGGTCCCGCAGGACGCCACCGCACACACAGTCGTACTGACCGGTCATACCGGCACGGTGCAGCCGCTCTGGCGCAGCTACGACTCCGAGGTGCGGGAGCGGGCGCACGCCCTGCTGGCGGAACTGGAGATCAAGGAGCTGGCCGAGCGACCCTACGGCGTGTGCTCCGGGGGGCAGCGCGCCCGCGTCCTGGTGGCGCGGGCACTGATGGCCGACCCGTCGCTCCTGCTGCTCGACGAACCGTTCAACGCCCTGGACCTGCCTTCACGTGAAGATCTGATCGACGCCATGCATCGCCTCGCAGTCACTCGTACGGGGCTGGCGACCATTACTGTCACGCACCACCTGGAGGAGCTGTCACCCGCGATCGGGCATGTGCTGCTCCTCAAAGAGGGCCGGGTGCTCACTTCCGGGCCGGTCGCCGATGTGCTGACCGGCGATCGTATGACGGAATGCTTCGGTCGGCCGATCGAGGTCAGTCGGCACGAGGGGCGCTGGCTGGCCAGGTCCGGCCGCGGGTGACGACCCGCGCCTCTCCGGCGCGGCGGCCCCGGGCCGCGGTCGGTGCCGAGGACTCAGCGCAACCAGGGCAGGTCGGCATCCTCCGGCTGATGCAGGCCCTCCGCGATGATCCGGGAGATCTCACCGAGGCGTGCGGTCTGCTCGGGGGTGAGCCGGTCGAAGATCGCCGTCCGTACCGCGCTGACGTGCCCGGGAGCCGTCCGCACCAGCTCCTCGTATCCCGCGTCCGTCAGCACACACACTTGCCCGCGGCGGTCGGAGGGGCAGCTCTCCCGGCGCAGCCAGCCGTTGCCCTCGAGGCGGGCGACGGCATGGGAGAGACGTGAACGGGTGATCTTGGTCTGTTCGGCGAGTTCGGTCATCCGCATCTGCCGGCCGGGCGTCTCCGACAGTGTGCTGAGCAGGGCGTAATACATGTGCGGTATGCCCGCGTCGCGCTGCAGCTGACGGTCGAGGTGGTCGTCCAGCAGAGTCGTGGCGTGCAGGAATGCTCGCCAGGTCGCCTGCTCTTCTTCGGTCAGCCATCGCATGGTGTTCATGGTACGTGCACTCCTTGAAGGTTCAATAAAATATCATCCCACAATGTGACGTGGTTCACACCGGTCGGATGAAATATCCGGGGACTGCTTCCCCGTTTGATCTCAAGTGGGCAAGTGGGGAGTTGCTTTCCGTTTCGCCTCTCAGTACAGATCGCACCGACCCCGAAGGCGAAGGGAGCCTGACGTGACACCGGAAGCCGACACCGTCGTCAGGCCCCGCACGGCACGGCTGCGCGCGGACGCCACCCGGAACCGCGAGCGGATCGTCAGCGCCGCCCGCGAGGCGATCGTCGAGTTCGGCCCCGATGTGGCGCTGGACGAAGTGGCGCGCCGGGCCGGCGTCGGCAACGCCACTCTCTATCGGCACTTCGCTGATCGGATGGACCTGATCCGACAGGTCATGCTCTCGGTGATGGCCCGCACCGCGCAACGGGCGGAGGATGCTCTCGCCGAAGAGCCCGATGCCTTCTCGGCGTTGCGCAGATTCGTCTTCGAGGCGGCGGAGGAGCGCATCGGGGCGTTGTGCCCCATGCTCTCCGAGGCCTTCGACCACCTGGATCCGCAGGTTACCGTCGAGGTCGCGCGCCTGAGCGGGTCGGTCAACGCGATCGTGGAACGGGCCCAGTCCGCAGGCCAATTGCGCGCCGACATCGCCGTCGGCGATCTGATGGTCGTACTGACACAACTCACCCGCCCTCTCCCGGGCACAGGTTGCGTCGGCTTCGACCGTTTCGCCACCCGCTACCTTCAACTCTTCCTCGACGGGCTGCGCGCGCCAGCGCATTCGAAGCTCGTGGGGACCGCGGCGACCCTGGAGGAGCTGCAAGGCTGCCATAAATAGTTCGCAAGTCGTACGAGTCGGGTTATAACGTTGGCGGTTCGTCGCAGGTGTCAGGCTCGTGAGGCTCGCGAAGCCCACCAGGCCGGTGAAGCCACCAGACACCACCAGGCACCCGGAATCCGCCGGGTCCCATCCGTAGCCCGAAGCGAGAACGACCGACCGCGAAACACTGAGAAACGACCGTCGTCAGACAAGACCGCTCGTCCCCCGGACGCCCGGCACCGGGTCCACGAACCGACCCAGGACCGGCATCACGGCCGGGACCGCTGACACACGTCCCCACGTCCTGTCACTCCGCATCTTCTTTAGTGAGACCAGCCATGCCTGAAACGCTCCAGCCCGATCCGAAGCGCTGGACAGCGCTCACCTTCATAGCGCTCGCCCAGCTGATGGTCGTACTCGACGCCACCGTGGTGAACATCGCGCTGCCGTCCGCCCAGGCCGACCTCGGCATCTCCGACGGCAACCGCCAGTGGGTCGTCACTGCCTACACCCTGGCCTTCGGTGGCCTTCTGCTCTTCGGTGGACGCGTCTCCGACCTGTGGGGACGCAAGAACACCTTTATCGTCGGCCTGCTCGGCTTCGCCGCCGCCTCCGCTCTCGGTGGCGCGGCCGTCAACACCGCCATGCTGCTCGGTGCCCGCGCCCTCCAGGGCCTGTTCGGCGCGCTGCTCGCGCCCGCCGCCCTGTCGCTGCTCGCGGTGATGTTCACCGACGCCAAGGAACGCGCCAAGGCATTCGGCGTGTACGGCGCCATCGCCGGCGCCGGCGCGGCCGTCGGCCTGATCCTCGGCGGCGTCCTCACCGAGTACCTGAACTGGCGCTGGGCGCTCTTCGTCAACATCGCCTTCGCGATCATCGCCGTCATCGGCGCGGTCAAGTTCGTCAATGAACCGGCACAGGGGCGCAACCACAACCGCCTCGACATTCCCGGTGTGGTCCTGGCCAGCGTCGGCCTCGTCGCCCTCGTCTACGGCTTCAGCCGCGCCGAGTCCGCCGGCTGGGCATCCGCCTCGACGATCAGCCTGCTCGTTGCTTCCGTGCTGCTGCTGGCGGCATTCGCGTTCGTCGAGAGCAGGGTCAAGGCACCGCTCCTGCCGCTGCGCGTCGTCACGGACCGCAACCGCGGAGGCGTCTACTCCTCGCTGGGCCTGGCCATCATCGGCATGTTCGGCCTCTTCCTGTTTCTGACCTACTACCTGCAGACGGTCATGGGCTACTCCGCCCTGAAGTCGGGCGTCGCCTTCCTGCCGATGGTGGGTGGCATGATCGTCGGCTCCACCCAGATCGGTACCCGCCTGATGCTGCGGGTTCGCCCGCGCCTGCTGATGGCGCCGGGATTCCTGGTCGCCGCGATCGGTATGGGCATCCTGGCCCAGATCAAGGTCGACTCCAACTACGCCGAAGTTCTGCTGCCGGGCCTGATCCTCATGGGTCTCGGCATGGGCACGGCCTTCATGCCCGCCATGAGTCTGGCCACGCACGGCGTGCGGCCCGAGGACTCGGGCGTCGCGTCCGCGATGGTCAACACCTCGCAGCAGGTCGGCGGCTCCATCGGTACCGCCCTGCTGAACACCCTCGCGGCCAGCGCAACGGCCTCCTGGATCAAGGACCGCGCCACCGGAGCGGGCGGCACGAAGAGCCAGCTCCTGATCAACGAGGCGAACGTTCACGGCTACTCGGTGGCCATCTACTGGGCCACGGGCATCCTGGCAGTCGCCGCCCTGCTGGCGTTCTTCCTGGTCAACGCCGAGGTCCAGAATCACGCGGAGCGCGCCGACGGCGACGAGTCGATCGAGGACTTCGCCATTCCGGTCATCGCTCACTGATCACCGCTGTTCGGCCGATACGACAGTACGGCCGGCGGTGACACTGAACGGCAGGCCGCCACCCCTCCAGACATCACCCGGAGGGGTGGCGGCCTGCCGTTTGTCGTTTCTGATGGAAGCGGCGACGACGCGCGATCCCCGCGTATCAGCTTTCCAGCCCTATACGGAGAAGCGGACTGTACGACGGCCTGATCTACAGCCCCTCGGGCCAGTCGTACGAACTCGGCACCTTCACCGGATCGCTCGGCGACCCGTAGACGACGGCGATCTCATCGTGCGCCACGAGCTTCAGCGCCGCCGGGTCACCGGTCTGCTCCTTGCCGTTGACGTAAAGGCGCAGCTCTTTGCCGCCGCCGCTCTTCAGCGGGCCGAGGGCGTCCTTGCTGATCGGTACGTTCCACTCGGTCATGAACTCGCCGAGGGTGAAGTCGGTCTTCACCGGCGACTCGATGTGCACCACGCCCGACGTGTCATGTGTGTGCAGCGGACTGATCTGCTGCTTGACGAGGTCGATGCCGATCTCGGCCGGGACGGTGACGGCCTTGCCGTCAACGAACACGTCCAGGTGACTGTGGATGTGCAGCACCTGCCCCTCCTGGCCCAGCATCGGCAGGCCCGCGGCCTTCACCTGGGCGGAGGCGTCTGCGGGAGCCGGCCAGGAGAGCGACGACGGAGGTGCTGAGGGCTTGCTGTCGGCCGCGGGCGAAGTGGCCGCCGCGCCGGAGTCCTCACGGCCGGAACCGGTACCGGACCCTGAGCTGCAGGCGGCCAGCGCCGCCGCTCCGGCCAGGACGGCCACACCGGTCGTGATGCGTCGCTTGTGCGCGAACTTGGGCATGAAGAGAAGTCTTCCTGTTCAGCCGAACTGGATGGAGCGCTTCGCCAGGCCCATCCAGAAGCCGTCGATGATGCTGCGCTGGCTGCCGAGTTCGGACTCGGCGGCGCCGAGCGTAACGAACAGCGGCGCGAAATGCTCCGTGCGCGGGTGTGCCAGTCGGCCCGCCGGCGCCTTGTGCCGGAAGTCCAGCAGGGCATCGAGGTCCCCGGCGCCCAGCGCGCGGTTCCCCCAGTCGTCGAACTCCGCCGACCAGCTCGGCGGACGCTCGCCCACGTGCCGCAGAGCGGCCAGGTTGTGGGTGAAGAAACCGCTGCCGACGATGAGAACGCCCTCGTCGCGCAACGGCGCCAAGCGCCGTCCGATCTCCAGCAGCTTCCCGGGGTCCAGGCTGGGCATCGACACCTGGAGTACCGGGATGTCCGCGGCGGGGAACATCTCCACAAGAGGGACGTACGCACCGTGGTCCAGCCCGCGGTCCGGGATGTCCTGCACCCGGTGGCCCGCGCCGCGCAGAAGCTTGCGGAGGTCCTCGGCGAGGGCGGGGGCACCGGGGGCGGCGTAGGTCACCTGGTAGTAGTGCTCCGGGAAACCCCAGAAGTCATACATGAGGGGGACCGTCGCTGTCGCTCCGATCGCCAGCGGAGCCTCCTCCCAGTGCGCCGAGATCACCAGGATCGCTTTCGGCCGCGACAGGCCCGCAGCCCAAGCAGCGAGCTCGCCCGGCCACACCGGGTCGTCGGCGAGCGGCGGGGCGCCGTGCGAGAGGTAGAGCGCGGGCATGCGCTCCGGAGCTGCGGTGGACATCGCGCCCTCCTTGAAGTTTCAAACGTACGGTAGGACCGTAACCCAACTTGTTTGAACCTTCAAACAACTGGTCTCAGTGGACTGTCGCGCGCATGGCGGCAGGCCATCGGCCTCGTCCACGTCTTCCCTAGTCCAGAGGCTTCTCGAACCACGCCACATCGTGATAGATCCCGAACTTCCGGCCGACCTCTTCGTACACGCCGACCTGCCGGAATCCGAAGCGGCAATGAATACGCACGGATGCAGCGTTAGGGAGAGTGACACCCGCGTAGGCACGATGTACGTCCACGCCCCTGAGCGCCTCGAAAAGCCTCGTGTAGAGCAATGTGCCGATCCCGCGGCCGCCGGCGCCCCGTGCGAGGTAGATGCTCGTCTCGACCGAGGTTGCGTACGACGCCCTTGGCCGGAAGGGGCTGCTGGTCGCGTATCCGAGGACCTGGCCGCCCGAACCGGGGGCGCGGGCAACCAAAAGACGGTGGGGTCCGTCTTCCGGGTGGGAGAGCAGCCACGGTCGGCGCTCGTCGGGGGTCACGGGGGTTACGTCAAAGGTGACGGCCGTCTCACGGATGTAGTGGTTGTAGATATCGGTGAGTGCGCCCAGATCTGCCTCTTTGCCGGGGCTGACCTGCACATTCATACGACCCGACATCACATGGCCTCTCTATGTGGCGGGACAGGGTACTGCATGATCATAAAAAATAGGTGACGACATGGGAATTGTGTCCGGATTCCAGTCGTTATTCAGATCGGACGGGGCAACCGGAAGGCGTGAGCCGCGAGGGTGCAAGCCCGAGCAGCGGCCCCATCCCACCGAGACCGACCGCACTTTCGTAAGGGAGCTCGCATGGCAACCCGTGCCGTCGCCCGTCGTAACTCCGGCGGGACCAGCAGCGTTCGCGCCGCAGGCGGGGAAGTCGCCGATCGCGACCTCGTCGGCATGTACCTGGACGAGATCGCGCGCACTCCGCTGCTCGACGCCGCCAGGGAGGTCGAGCTGTCCCGGGACATCGAAGCGGGCGTCTACGCCGAACGCATACTCGCAACCGACACCGACCTGCCCGCCACAGCGGGAGGCGACGCCCAGCGCGAGGAACTCCAGGCACTTGTCGACGCAGGAGAGCGGGCCAAGGACATCTTCATCCGCTCCAACCTCCGCCTGGTGGTGGCAGTCGCCCGTCGCTACCCGCGCAGCGGCCTTCCGTTGCTCGACCTGATCCAGGAGGGGAACGCGGGCTTGGTCCGCGCCGTCGAGAAGTTCGACTACGCAAAGGGCTTCAAGTTCTCCACCTACGCGACCTGGTGGATCCGTCAGGCCATCACCCGGTCCATCGCGGACCAGTCCCGCACCATCCGGCTGCCCGTCCACCTCGTTGAGGAGCTCGGACGTATCCGGCGCGTACAGCGCGAATTCAACCGTGAGCACGGCCGCGACGCCGAGCCCGCGGAGGTGGCCGCCGAACTCGACTCCACTCCGGAGCGCGTGATCGACGTCCTGGACTGGGCCCGCGACCCCGTGTCGCTGAACATGTCGGTCGACGCCGAGGGCGAGACCGAGTTCGGCGACCTGGTGGAGGACGGCGCCGCGCCGTCCCCCGAGGACTCCGTTCTGGTCATGCTGCGCCGCGAGGAACTCGACGGCCTCATCGACCGGCTCGATGACCGCACCGCCTCGATCATCCGCGCCCGCTATGGCATCGTGGACGGGCGTGAGCGCACGCTTACCGAGGTCGGCAAGGAACACGGCCTCACCCGCGAGCGCATCCGTCAGATCGAGAAGCACGCCCTGGCCGATCTCAAGCGCATGGCGCGAGCGACCGGCCTGGACTACGAAGCGGCCTGACCGGCAGCCCAGAACCGGCGGCCTCCCGCCAGGGAAGCCGCCCCATAGACCCGGACCTCGGCGCCATCCCCCCCGCGCCGGGGTCCGGCTTGTGTGCTGCACGTGTATCCGCCGCGGGATGAGACCCTGCCTCCTATGCCCATGAGCGACGAAACCGCAGGCGGCGGAGCCGACACGACCCCATCGCATCCCGAAGAGCCGCACCGTGAAGCGCTGGGGACCCGACTGAACTGGCTGCGGGCCGGCGTTCTCGGCGCCAATGACGGGGTGGTGTCGACCGCTGGCCTCGTCGTCGGGGTCGCCGGCGCGACCGACTCGCGATCCGCACTGCTCACCGCGGGTCTCGCCGGACTGCTGGCCGGCTCCCTGTCCATGGCAGCCGGGGAGTACGTCTCGGTCAGCACCCAGCGCGACTCGGAGCAGGCAGCCCTTGCCCTGGAACGGGAAGAGCTCGCCGCCACCCCGCAGGCCGAACTCGACGAACTGACCCGGCTTCTCCAGAACCAGGGCATCAGCGAAGATCTCGCCCGGGAAGTCGCCGAACAGCTCACCGCCCGCGACGCACTGGCCGCCCATGCCCGCGTCGAACTCGGCATCGATCCCGAGGAACTGGCGAACCCCTGGCATGCGACCTTGGCCAGTTTCATCTCCTTCACTCTTGGGGCGCTGCTGCCCCTGCTGGCCATCGTCCTCCCGCCCCACGAGTGGCGGCTGCCCATCACCGTGGTCTCGGTTGTCGCCGCGCTGGTCGCCTGTGGCTGGGGCAGTGCCCGCCTGGGCGGCGCGCCCGCGCGCCCGGCCATCGCCCGCAACGCGGCGGGCGGGGCCATCGCCATGGCCGTCACCTATGCCGTCGGCGCTCTCCTCGGCGCCAGCGGCGTCTGAGCCGCAGCAATCAGCCACGCGGCAGCCGGAACCACGGGCAGAGGTCGCTTTGGGACGGAGCGGCTCCGGCGCAGGCCCCGGCCGCGTCGATCGCCGTCGTCTCAGCGGTGCTGAACTCGACCGGCGGACGGCTCACCCAGCGTGCCCCCGGTCAGGAAGCACTCCACCCGTTCCAAATACGGCCTGATGTCGATGCCCTGTGCGGCAAGCCAGTCGTCCGAGTAGTACTTCTCCACGTATCGCTCACCGGGATCGCACAGTAGGCCGACCACGCTGCCGCGCTCACCGCGGCTCCTCATCTCGGAGATGATCCGGAAGGCCGCCCACAGCCCGGTCCCGGTGGACGCGCCCGCCCGGCGCCCCAGCAGACGTTCCAGCACGCGGACGCACGCGATCGAGGCCGCGTCCGGGACCCGCATCATCCGGTCGACGGCGCCCGGTACGAAGCTCGGCTCCACCCGCTGGCGGCCGATGCCCTCGATCCGTGATCCGGTGTCCGTGGTCGCTGCTGGATCGTTGTCCCGCCACCCCGGGAAGAACGCCGAATTCTCCGGATCGGCGACGCAGATCCCGGTGGTCGCCTGCGCGTACCGGACGTAGCGGGCCAGCGTCGCCGAAGTCCCCCCGGTTCCCGCCGTCGTGACGATCCACGACGGGACGGGATGGGGCTCCGCCGACATCTGCCGGAAGATCGACTCCGCGATGTTGTTGTTGCCCCGCCAGTCCGTCGCCCGCTCCGCGTACGTGAACTGGTCCATGTAGTGGCCGCCCGTCTCCCTGGCCAGCCGGGTCGCCGTCTCGTAGACCTGCTGCGGATTGTCCACCAGATGGCACCGGCCGCCCTGGAACTCGATCAGCTCCACCTTCGCCCGCACTGTTCCACGTGCCATCACGGCCACAAAGGGGACACCGATCAGCCGGGCGAAGTAGGCCTCCGAAACGGCCGTAGACCCGCTGGATGCCTCGATCACCGGGGACCCGGGGCGGATCCACCCGTTGCACAGCGCGTACAGGAAGAGCGACCGGGCCAGGCGATGCTTCAACGAGCCGGTCGGATGCGTCGACTCGTCCTTCAGATAGAGGTCGACGCCCCAGTCCGCCGGGAGCGGAACTGACAGCAAATGGGTATCGGCCGACCTGTTCGCGTCGGCATGGACCTTCCCCACAGCCTCGCTCAACCAGCGACGGTACGCGGGGTCGCTTCGGTCGATGTCCAGTTCCTGAGCGGTTTCTGGCGCCGCTGCGAGGGGCGGTGTCGGCTCGGGTGTCCTCATGCGGCCAGGTATATCCGGCCGACCGCCTCAAACGGGCACTTGGGGACTCTCCGTCGACCCGCTTGGACGGGGACGGCTCTCCGGGTACGCGCGGATCGCCGTAAGCTGAGGGAATGAGCATCGCCCCCGACTCCGAGAGCGCGTCCGGTCCCGGGCGGGCAGATGGCACGCCGCCCGGGGAGTCCGGCACCGAGGGCGCCACCTCCGACGCATCGGCCGTAGAGCCTTCCGGAGGAACGAGCGGTGCATCCGGCCAGCTCGTCTTCGACGATCCGTTCGACCGCCCGTCTTCTGACGACTCCGACGGAGGCTGGGGTGGTTCGTTCTCCGGCACCGCAGAGGACGACTTCACGCGGTTCCTCAACGAGAAGCCGCCCCACCACCTCTGAAGCCGCTCTGCTTCCCGCCGGGCCCGAGGGACCGCGGCGTCCGCTCGGTCGCTCAGCGACAGGTCGACGGACCAGCGTGGTCCTTCGTACCGAATCCGGCGAGCCGGTTGGCCGCAACGTCGGATACGCAGTTCCTTGTGGCGGTGACTGCAGTGCTTGCCCTCTCCAGGATGACGCGCTCTCGCAAGCCCCGCACCAGGCCGGCTTCGCTCGTGACGGTGATCCGCTTCATGGCGATCGCCTGATGCCTGGGCGTCGAGATGGCGCGTCACCTCGTCCGCTGCGGTAAGTGGCCCCGGTGTCCGGTCGGGCTCTTTGAGGGCATGATTCAGCACAATGTCACCGCCAGGGGTGTGGACATGGCGGCGCCCGAGAGCGAGGCGGCCGTACGACGCGGCACGGCAAGGACGATCAGTGCGCCCCCTGGACCTGCTCCGTCCGGTACGGCGCTGGTGGCCGGCCGCGGCAAGGACGATTCGGGTAGGGCGACCACCCTGACGCCCGACGCGACTACCCGGGTGCCGGCCAGGACGTCCACGTGATCACCCGGGTGCAGGAGGCCGGCGACGGCCGCGTCAGCGATCCGGACGGGAGCCCGTACGAGAGTTTCGGGCGGCACGGAGCGCGCCACGGTTGTCGCAGAACCGCGGGAAACGGCCCGGGGATGGCGAGGAGCCGCGCCGTGGGCAGCGGAAGCGGCCAGCGCCGCCGCGGCGACCAGCAGGCCGACAGCCAGCGCCTTGCGCCTGCGTCGGACGGCCCGGCGCAGCAATCGCCTGCCGCCACGGCCGCCCGCATGGATGGGCGGAAAGGAAGGTACCGCGCATCTGGGCGGGGTGAAGGGCTCCGGTACACCGGGCGGGCCGGAATCGGCGTCACGGGAGACGTCCTCGGACGGGAGGAGCGGCCTCGGGGAGGACGAGAACTGCCCGGGAAGAGAAAGCATGGTGAAGCACCCGCCTGACGTGGATGGGGCCGGCCGCGAACCGGTCGACCCACCCACCATCGCGCATGTGCCCGACATCGCCCCGAAGCCCTGTGGATAACCGAGCGGTTGTGGAAAACCCGGCCACCCGTACGAATGAGTGGGGGGTTGTGCGGTTGCTCGCAAGGGAATGCGCGGCGGCTGTCGGCACTGGCTGGGCACGAGCCTTTTGTGCCACTACGGCAGGACGATGCCCGGCTCCTGGCCACCGAGCGGGTTCGTGCACAGGCAGTCCCGCTCGCTGTTGTCCGGCAGTGTGCGGATGATCTCGAACAGCACGTCGCGCATCCTGCTGATGTTGGCGGCGAAGACCTCGAGTACCTCTTCGTGCGACACGCCCTCGCCGGTGTCCGCACCGGCATCCAGGTCGGTCACCAGATTCAGCGATGTGTAGCAGAGAGCCAGCTCACGGGCGAGGACCGCCTCGGGATGACCGGTCATACCGACCACCGACCATCCTTGTGCCGCGTGCCACAGCGACTCGGCCCGGGTGGAGAAGCGCGGTCCTTCGACCACGACGAGCGTCCCGCCGTCCACTGCCTCCCAGCCGTCGGCGTCTGCCGAGGCCACGGCCGTCCGCCGTCCGACGGGGCAGTACGGGTCGGCGAATGTCGCATGGACCACGTTGGGCGTCTGGCCGTCGGCGCGGGTCTCGCCGTCGAAGTACGACTGGGCGCGCGACTTCGTACGGTCCACGAGCTGATCCGGTACGAGCAGCGTCCCGGGGCCGTATTCCGCGCGCAGGCCACCGACAGCACAAGGTCCGAGCACCTGGCGGGCGCCGACGGAAGCGAGGGCCCAGAGATTGGCGCGGTAGTTGATCTTGTGTGGCGGCAGATGGTGCTTGCGGCCGTGCCGGGGCAGGAAGGCGACCCGCCGCCCGGTGACCTCACCCAGGAACAGCGAGTCACTGGGCGGACCATAGGGGGTGTCGACCATGACTTCCGTCACGTCGTCGAGAAAGGAGTAGAACCCCGATCCGCCGATGACGCCGATCTCCGCCCGCGCTTGCGTCCCACCATCGCTCCGCATCATGGCGATCACCCTATTCGGGGCCGGGAAAGACCACGAACCCCCGCCGCGGAAACGGTGGGGGTCGGTGGGAACTTCGGCCGCCTGGACGAGTGCCGAAGCTGTGGTCAGGCCGCCGAGGTGCTGCTCGACGACGGGGTGGCGGCGGACGACGAGCCACCGGTCGATGATCCGCTCGACGACGAACCAGACGACGAACTGCTCGATGACGAGCTGCCGCTGTCGGAGGACTTGTTGTCCGAACCGGCGCTGCTCTTTGCTGCGGGCGCGGTGCTCGTCGATGAGCCGCGGCTGTCGGTCCGGTAGAAGCCGGACCCCTTGAAGACCACGCCCACCGCCGAGAAGACCTTGCGCAGGCGTCCCGCGCAGTTGGGGCACACCGTCAGCGCGTCGTCGCTGAACTTCTGCACCGCCTCAAGGGCCTCGCCGCACTCGGTGCACTGGTACTGGTACGTCGGCACTTGTTCCTCCTGGCACTCTCACTCATTGAGTGCTAACGACGCTCAATAGTGCAGTATTTCCCGCCGTCAGTCCACCACGACCGGCGGACGGTGACTGATCACACCCTGTGCGACCGTTTGGCGCGGGTGGGCAACCAGCCGCCCGTGCATCCAGGCGAGGACCGCGAGCGCCGTCGCGGTACCGGCCAGCGGCACGGTGAAACCCGCATCCGATCCCCATCGATCCGCCAGCAGACCGGCCGCGGTCACCGCCACCGCCTGACCGAACGCGACCGCTCCGGTCAGCCAGGTGAACGCCTCGGTCCGGGTCGATGCCGGGGCGAGGGTGTTCACCAGCGTGTAGCCGGTGATGAGGGCCGGCGCGATGCACAGTCCTACCGCCAGGCCCAGCAGACCCAGCGGCGCCGCGGCGCGCACCGTCCACAGCGGCACGCAGGCCAGCGTGAGGGCTGAATAGGCCGCGAGCAGCCGCGTGCGCGGGCTTCGGCGCCAGGAGACCGCACCGTAGACGATGCCGGCGAGCATGTTGCCGGCGGCGAATGTTCCGTAAAGCACACCGTTCATTCCGGGCTGGCCGATCTCGTCGGTGAACGCAGTCAGTGACACCTGCATCCCGCCGAAGACCGCGCCGATGCCGAGGAAAGCGACAGCGAGGGCGCGGACTCCGGGCACGGACAGCGCGGAGGCGGCCCGGGCATCAGCGGCGGACACCGCCCGGTGGGGGACGGGGACAGAGCTGCGACGGGTCGCGAAGAGCATTCCGCCGACCAGGGTCAGCGCGGCTTCGGTGATGAGTCCGGCGGCCGGATGGACCCCGGTGCACAGCGCGGTCGCCAGCACCGGACCGATCACGAAAGTGAACTCGTCGGTCACCGACTCGAAGGCCGCGGCGGTCGTCAGCAAGGCCGACGAGGATCCGCGGAGCGCGACGGCCCAGCGCGAACGCACCATGGGGCCGACCTGCGGGACAGTCGCGCCTGCGGGTACGGCGGCAGCGAACAGCGTCCAGGTCGGGGCGTGCGCGAGGGCCAGTACGACAAGTCCGATGACGGAACCGGCGTGCAGCAGCACACCGGGGAGCAGGACGGCCCGCTGCCCGAAGCGGTCGGCGAGCCGGCCGCCGCGAGGCGCGCACAGGGCCATGGACGCCCCGGTGACGGCCGCGACGGCGCCGGCCGCGCCGTAGGAGCCGGTGGTGTGCTCGACGAGCAGCACCAGACTGATGGTGAGCATCGCGAAGGGTTGGCGAGCGGCGAAGCCAGGAAGCAGGAACGTCCAGGCGCCCTGCGTACCCAGCAGCTCCCGGTAGCCGGATTTCGCGCGCGCGGGATGCCTCGGCGCACGGGAGGGTGGAGTGGGCAACGTGGCTGCCACAGGATGAAGCTTTCCGCCGTCTGGTAGTGCGTGCGCGTCGAGGGGCGCGGTCGCACCGAGGGCCGTCCGCTCAGCGCGGTTCACCGCGCCGGCCCTGCGTCAGACAGATGTTGCAGTCGACAATGACCTGATCATCATACGTAGTGACGTGGCTCTCCCACGTCACTACGGGCTCCGGCCCCGCGTCACGCGCCTCCGAGCCACCCCGCGAGCTTGCCGCCACGTCCAACCGCCCGCAGTCGTTCCTCGGCGGCGTCCCGCACGGGGTCGGTGGTTACGACGAGCAGTTCGTCGCCTTGTCGCAGGACTGTCGACGGCAGCGGTACGAAGCTGGCGCCGCTGCGTACCACCAGCGTGACGCCCGCCCCTGCGGGCAGCCGCAATTCGGTGACCTCCACACCGTGCATCCGTGAGCCCTGCGGGATGGCGACCGAAAGCAGATGCCCCTGGAGGCGCTCCAGCGGCGCGGATTCGATGCCGAGGTCGGCGGCGTCCGTCTCGTCGCCGTCGGCGAGTTTGAGTGACCTCGCCACCCATGGCAGCGTCGGTCCCTGCACCAAGGTGTAGATGATCACCAGTACGAAGACGATATTGAAGATGCGCTTACTGTCCGCGACCCCGGCGACCACCGGGATTGTCGCCAGCACGATCGGTACCGCACCACGCAGCCCCGCCCAGGACAGCAGCGCCTGCTCCCGCCAGGGGATGCGGAACGGCAACAGGCTGGCGACCACGGACGCCGGGCGGGCGACCAGGGTGAGGAAAAGTCCGATGACAATGGCGGGAAGGATGTCGTCACCCAGTTCATGCGGCGTGACCAGAAGACCCAATAGTACGAACAATCCGATTTGTGCGATCCAGCCGAGGCCCTCGGCGAAGCCCCGAGTGGCGGGACGGTGCGGGAGTTTGGCGTTCCCGAGGACGAGCGAGGCGATATAGACGGCGAGGAAGCCGGAGCCGTGCACCATGGCCCCTGCCGCGTAGGCGGTCACCGCGATCGCCATCACGGCGATCGGATAGAGACCCGAGGCGGGCAAGGCCAGTCGTTTGAGCCCGTAGGCACCTATCCAGCCGACCGCGATGCCGATGCCGGCCCCGATCGTGAGCTCCAGGGCGATCTCGCCGAGCAGCCTGTACCAGTGCTCGACCGGTCCCGCGGTCGAGAAGGCCGCCACCAGGATCACCACCGGAGCGTCGTTGAACCCCGATTCGGCCTCCAGCACGCCTGTCACCCGCTTGGGCAGCGAAACGTTCCGCAGTACGGAGAAGACCGCGGCCGCGTCCGTGGACGACACCACCGCTCCGATGATCAGCGCCTGCCGCCAGTCCAGCCCCACGAGGTAGTGTCCGGCGCCGGCGGTGATGAAGACGCTCAGCAGTAGGCCGAAGGTGGACAGCACCGAAGCGGCCGGCAGCACCGGTTTGATCTCGTGCCACTTCGTGCCGAGTCCGCCCTCGGCGAGGATCACCACGAGGGCGGCGTATCCGAGCACTTGGGTGAGCTGAACGTCGTCGAAGGTGAAGCCGAACAGGCCGTCCTGGCCGATCGCGACACCGATGCCGAGGTAGATGAGCAGGGTCGGCAGGCCGCTGCGCGAGGCGAGTCGCACGGCCACGACCGCGACCAGGAGGACCGCGGCGCCGATCAGGAGGATCTCGTTGAGGTGGTGAACAGTCAGGGGCCTGATCCTTTCAACTTCATTGCCTTAGCTAACATTTTACCTGCCCTTGACTATTCCCGGCTCGCGGCCCCATCACCCAGATGCCGCGTCCGGGGTCCCCAGGCTGTGCGCCTATGGTTGCCCTTGCACAACGAGCATTGATCACCCGGTCCGCCCTGCCCCCTCGAAGGACAGCGATGCCCGCACGGAAGAAATCTCGCCGCGTACGCCTGGTCGTGATCGCGATCGTGTTGATGCTGGTGGCGGGTATCGGATACGGGTCGTACTGGGGCGTCAGCACCGTACGCGCCTCCTTCCCGCAGACGACGGGTTCGTTGCAGCTCAAGGGCCTGTCGGGGCCAGTCGACGTCAAACGCGACGCCAACGGCATCCCGCAGATCTACGCCGACACCTCCGCGGACCTCTTCCGCGCCCAGGGGTACGTGCAGGCGCAGGACCGCTTCTACGAGATGGACGTCCGCCGCCATCTCACCTCCGGCCGGCTGTCGGAGATGTTCGGCAAGAGCCAGGTGGAGACCGACGCCTTCCTGCGCACCCTCGACTGGCAGGGCGTCGCGCAGAAGGAATGGGACACCGAGCTCGACGCCACCACCAAGGCATACCTGCAGGCATACACCGACGGCGTGAACGAGTACCTGAAGGACCACAGCGGCGCGGCGATCTCACTGGAGTACGCGGCGCTGTCGTTCAGCAACAACTACAAGCCGCAGCCGTGGTCGCCCATCGACTCGGTCGCCTGGCTCAAGGCGATGGCCTGGGACCTGCGCGGCAACATGCAGGACGAGATCGACCGCGCCCTGATGACCAGTCGCCTCAGCCAGGCGCAGATCAAGCAGCTGTACCCGGCGTATCCGTATGATCGCAATCTTCCGATTGTCCAGGCCGGGACCGTTGACAAGACCACCGGACAATACGAGCCCGCGGACTCGAGCCAGCCACAGGACCTGAACACCACGGTGGACGCGCAGCTCTCCGGCATCAGTCAGATCGTCGACCAGATGCCGGCTCTGCTCGGGCCCTCGGGCAGCGGCATCGGCTCCAATTCATGGGTGATCGGCGGCAAGTACACGACCACCGGGAAGCCGCTGCTCGCCAACGATCCGCACCTGGCGCCCCAGTTGCCCTCGCTCTGGTACCAGATGGGTCTGCACTGCCGGACCGTGAGCAAGGCCTGCCCGTTCGACGTCGTCGGCTACACCTTCTCCGGAATGCCGGGCGTCGTCATCGGCCACAACCAGAGCATCGCCTGGGGTATGACCAACCTCGGTGCGGACACCACCGACCTCTTCCTGGAGAAGGTCACCGCCAACACCTATCTCCACAACGGCAGGCAGGTGCCGTTCATCACCCGCAAGGAGACCATCAAGGTCGCCGGCGGGAAGGCTCGTACGATTACCGTTCGAGAGACCCAGGACGACGGTCCGATCATCTCCGACCGCAGCGACGAGATCAGCGACGTCGGGAAGACCGCACCCGTCACCGACCCACCGGGTGGCGTCAACAGCGGTTACGCGGTCGCCCTGAAGTGGACGGCGCTCACTCCTTCGAAGACGATGGACGCGGTCTTCGAACTGGACCGGGCGACCAACTTCAAGGAGTTCCAGGCCGCCGCGAAGAACTTCGCCGCGCCGTCGCAGAATCTGATCTACGCGGACACCAAGGGGCACATCGGCTACCAGGCGTCGGGCCAGATCCCGATCCGTCCCAAGGGCGACGACGGCACCTACCCGGTGCCCGGCTGGAACTCCCAGTACGAGTGGGCCAAGAACCCCATCCCGTTCAAGTCGATGCCGTACGAATACGATCCGAAGATCGGCTACATCGTCACCGCCAACCAGGCCGTGATCGATCAGGACAAATATCCCTATCTTCTGACGGAGGACTGGGGTTACGGCACCCGCAGTCAGCGGATAAACTCCCTGATCGCGGACAAGACCAAGGACAACGGCAAGATCTCCATGGACGACATGCAGTCCATGCAGAACGACGACGACAGCGAGATCGCCAGACTCCTGGTGCCGTACCTGCAGAAGATCGACATCAAGGGCGACAAGGGCGGCTACGTACGACAGGCGCAACAGCTGCTCGACGGATGGGACTACAAACAGGATTCCGACTCGGCAGCGGCGGCGTACTTCAACGCCGTGTGGCGCAATGTGCTGAAACTCGCCTTCGGCAACAAGCTGCCCAAGGAGTTGCGCCCCAAGGGTCAGTGCCTGCGCGTGCTGCCCGTCGGCCAGACCGGCCCCGTCGACAACCTGGACGGCAAGAACCCGACCGTCGAGGAGTGCGGCGAGCGCGATCTCGCCGAAGCGCAGCCGGACGGCGGCGACCGGTGGTTCGAGGTCGTCGACGACATACTGAAGAACCCCAACAGCCCCTGGTGGACGATGTCCACGACGGCCTTCTTCAGCTCCGACCCGGACAAGTCCCACCACAGCACCCGCGACCAGCTCCTCGCGCAGGCCATGAAGGACGCCCGCTACGAGCTGACCGCCAAGCTCGGCAAGGACATAGACACCTGGAGCTGGGGACGGCTGCACAAGCTGGAGCTGAAGAACCAGACGCTCGGCACCGACGGCCCCAGCGTCGTCAAGTGGATGCTCAACCGGGGCCCGTGGCAGCTCAGCGGCGGTGAGGCGGCCGTCGACGCCAGCGGCTGGAACGCCGCGGGCGGGTACGACGTCGACTGGGTCCCGTCGATGCGGATGATCGTCAACCTCGACGACTTCGACAAGTCCCGCTGGATCAACCTCACCGGCGCGTCGGGGCACGCCTACGACGCCCACTACACGGACCAGACCGCCAAATGGGCGGCCGGAGAACTCCTGCCCTGGTACTTCTCCGACAGCGCGGTGGACAAGGCCGCGAAGGCGAAGATGGTGCTGACTCCATAAGCCGGGGGCCTGTGAGCGCCTGCGGCTGTCGCCCCAGGGTCCGAGCGGCGGTTATCGGAGGAATCTCCGTACGCCGTCGGGGGTCATCGCGGCATCCACGAGGTGGTCGTGCGGTTCGCGGGGGACCGCTTCGACCACCTCGTGCCCGTAGAGCACCACGACGAGCGCCGGCCGCGTTTCCGCCGCCTCCAGGCGCGCCAGGACGCGGTCGTACGAGCCACCACCGCGCCCCAGCCGGACGCCTCGGCTGTCGACGGCGAGGCCGGGCAGCAGGACGGTGCGGGCCTGGGTCACGGCGAGCGGGCCGAGACGGGGGCCGGTGGGTTCCAGCAGGCCCCGCGAGGTCCGCTCGAGGTCCGCTCGGCCGCCGTATTCGGCCCAGTCCAGATCGTTGTCCGGCAGCAGGACGGGCAGCAGTACCCGGGTGCCGGATTCCCGCAGCCTGTCGATCAGATCGCGGGTGCCGGGCTCGGTGCCCGTGGACACATAGGCGGCCACGGTTCCCCGCGCGGCGGCGGACGGCAGGTCGTCTGCCCTCTCGGCCAGCGCCGCTTGCCCGGCTCGGAGTTCCTCGGTGGTCAACCCGCGCCTTGCCCTCAGGTGACGCGCCCGCAGTTCCTTCTTATGCGCACGGACTTCGCTCATATCATGCACAAACGTCACCTATCAGCCGCAATCAATCGATTCTTCACCTTCCGCACATAAGCGCCCGCTATGGTGCACGGCATGACACATACGCGTACCGGGATCACCAAGGCTGTCATCCCCGCGGCGGGTCTGGGGACCCGGTTCCTGCCGGCCACCAAGGCGACGCCGAAGGAGATGCTGCCGGTGGTGGACAAGCCAGCTATTCAGTATGTAGTGGAGGAGGCGGTCGCGGCAGGCTTGTCCGATGTTCTGATGATCACGGGTCGGAACAAGCGTCCGCTGGAGGACCACTTCGACCGCAACTACGAGCTGGAGGAAGCGCTCACCCGCAAGGGTGACGCGTCGCGGCTCGCACGGGTGCGGGAGTCGAGTGATCTGGCCACGATGCACTACGTGCGACAGGGGGCTCCCAAAGGGCTGGGCCACGCGGTGTTGTGTGCCGAGCCGCACGTGGGGGACGAGCCGTTCGCGGTACTCCTGGGTGACGACCTGATCGACCCGCGTGACCCGCTGCTGGCCCGGATGACGGAAGTACAGGGGCAGTACGGAGGCAGCGTGGTCGCACTGATGGCGGTGGACCCGGCACAGATCCACCTGTACGGCTCGGCGGCGATAATCCCCACCGATGAGGACGACGTGGTGCAGGTCACGGGTCTGGTGGAGAAACCGGACAGGGACCAGGCGCCGTCGTCGTTCGCCGTGATCGGCCGGTATGTACTGGATCCGGGCGTGTTCGAGGTGCTGCGCAAGACCGCGCCGGGCCGGGGCGGGGAGATCCAGCTGACCGACGCACTGCGGGTACTGGCGGAGCGGGATGATGAAGGGGGTCCGGTGCACGGCGTGGTCTTCACCGGCCGCCGCTACGACACGGGCGACCGCGGGGACTACCTGCGGGCGATCGTGCGGCTGGCGTGCGAGCGCGAGGACCTCGGCCCGGAATTCCGTACCTGGCTGCGCGGCTACGTCACCGAGGAGATGCACGAGTGAGTCACGGCGACCGCCTATGGACCGTCACCGAACATCTGGAAAGCATCCTGGGGCAACTCGCCCCGCTCGACCCGATCGAGCTGCCGCTGCTCGACGCCCAGGGGTGCGTACTGGTCGACGACGTCACGGTGCCGGTCGCGCTGCCGCCGTTCGAGAACAGCTCCATGGACGGCTACGCGGTGCGGATCGCCGACACCAAGGCCGCGACGGCGGAGCACCCCGCGGTGCTCGGCGTGGTCGGCGATGTCGCGGCCGGCCGCGGCGACCTGCCGACCGTTGGTCCCGGCCAGGCCGCAAGGATCATGACCGGCGCGCCGATCCCGCCCGGCGCCGAGGCCGTCGTCCCGGTCGAATGGACGGACGGCGGCGCCGGCGGCGGACCGGCGAGCACCATGGCTCCGCACAGCGTGGACCCCTCGGGCGCGGCCGGTGAAGTGCGGGTCCACCGGCCGGCGGAGGCAGGGCTGTTCGTCCGGGCCCGGGGCAGCGACGCGACAGCCGGTGAACTGGCCCTGGCCGCGGGTACGGTGCTCGGGCCGCCGCAGATCGGGCTGCTGGCCGCTATCGGCCGCGGCACGGTCACTGTCAGGCCGCGGCCCCGGGTGGTGGTGCTGTCCACCGGCAGCGAACTCGTCCAGCCCGACGAGGCACTCGGCCCGGGCCGTATCCACGACTCCAACAGCTTCGCCCTCACCGCCGCCGCGCGGGCGGCGGGAGCCATCGCGTACCGGGTCGGGGCGGTCACCGACGAGGTCGAGACGCTCCGGGCCGCCATTGAGGACCAATTGATCCGCGCGGATGTGGTCGTGACCAGTGGGGGTGTCAGCGTCGGCGCCTACGACGTGGTCAAGGAGGCGCTGTCGTCGCTCGGCGACTCCTTCGGGGACGACGCGCGGAGTGCCGCCGGACACGTGGAGTTTCGCAAGCTGGCCATGCAGCCCGGTAAGCCGCAGGGCTTCGGCCGGATCGGCCCCGCGCGTACCCCGTTGCTGGCACTGCCCGGTAATCCGGTGAGCGCGTATGTGTCCTTCGAGCTGTTCGTACGACCGGTGATCCGGACGCTGATGGGCTTGAGTGACGTTCATCGGGAAGTCGTACGGGCCGCCTGCGTCACGGCGATCGACAGCTCACCCGAAGGAAGACGCCAGTTTCTGCGCGGGCACTACGATCGTCTGACCGGAACGGTCACTCCTGTGGGTGGCGCCGGTTCGCACCTGGTCAAGGCACTCGCTTACGCCGACGCGCTGATTGTCGTACCGGAGGCGGTCACCTCGATCGAGGCGGGCGAGGAAGTCGACGTGGTTCTGCTGGACTAGCCGCGCGCTCGCCGGCCTGCGGGCCAGCCGTCCCTACCTGGGCCCGTGCCGGTACGGTGTCTGCCTCAGAGACCGCACCGGGAGAATGATGAGCAGCGCCCAGCAGCACCTCACCCACCTCGACGAGGCAGGCGCGGCCCGCATGGTCGACGTGTCCGCCAAGGACGTCACCGCGCGCACGGCGCGCGCCACCGGGCGGGTCCTGGTCGCGCCGCGTGTCATCGAACTGCTGCGGGGCGGGGGCGTCCCCAAGGGCGACGCCCTCGCCACCGCGCGGATCGCCGGAATCATGGGTGCCAAGCGCACCCCGGACCTGATTCCGCTGTGCCATCCCCTGGCCGTCTCGGGGGTGACCGTGGACCTGGAGGTCACCGACGACGCGGTCGCTATCACCGCGACGGTGCGGACCACCGACCGAACCGGTGTGGAGATGGAGGCGCTGACCGCGGTCAGTGTCGCCGCGCTGGCCCTGGTGGACATGGTCAAGGCCGTCGACAAGGGTGCGGTCATCACCGATGTCCGTGTCGAGGAGAAGACCGGCGGCGCGTCCGGCGACTGGCACCGGTCGTGACGGCCGCCGCGCTGCGGGCGCTCGCCGTGACCGCTTCCAACCGGGCCGCCGCCGGCGTGTATGAGGATCGCGGCGGCCCGTTGATCGTCGCCGCGCTGGAGGAACTGGGTTTCGCGGTGGACGGCCCCCGGGTGGTGGAGGACGGTGAGCCGCTGGGCCAGGTGCTGCGGGATGCGGTGGCCGAGGGGTACGACCTGGTGGTCACCACCGGTGGGACGGGGATCTCGCCGACCGATCGCACGCCGGAGGTCACCCGCGCGGTCCTGGACTACGAGGTCCCCGGCATCGCGGAAGCGATCCGCGCCGCGGGCCGCGAGAAGGTGCCCACCGCCGCCTTGTCACGTGGCGTGGCGGGGGTCGGCGGCCGCACGCTCGTGGTGAACCTCCCTGGTTCGACCGGCGGGGTGAAGGACGGTTTGGCGGTGCTCGCGTCACTGGTCGTACATGCGGTTGATCAGATTCGGGGCGGCGATCATCCGAATAGTCGGCCGTATGACCACGCGGGCGAGCCCGACGCTGGGCAAGCGGGCGACCGATCGCCCGGCGCATCACCCGACCGATCGCATGACCGGAAGAATGATCATCAGAGTTCCGTCCCTGGGAGACCGAGCTGAACGGGTCCTGGCCGGTTGAGTTGGTGGAAGGTGACGTCACCCTCCGCCCGATCCGGGTGCGTGACCAGCGCGCCTGGCGCGAGGTGAATCGCCGGAACCGCGACTGGCTGCGGCCGTGGGAGGCCACGGTGCCCCCCGCCCCGCCCGGTCATATCGCGCAACGTCCGACATATCGTCAGATGGTTCGCCATCTGCGCAGTGAGGCGCACGCGGGGCGCATGCTGCCGTTCGTCATCGAGTACCAGGGTCGCCTGGCCGGTCAACTCACCGTCGCGGGAATCACCTGGGGCTCGATGTGCTCGGCGCACATCGGTTACTGGGTCGACGAGGCGGTGGCCGGCCGGGGCGTGATGCCCACTTCGGTGGCACTGGCGGTCGACCACTGCTTCCACCGGGTCGGCCTGCACCGGATCGAAGTGTGCATTCGCCCCGAGAACGCACCGAGTCGGCGCGTGGCCGAAAAGCTCGGCTTCCGGGAAGAAGGGCTTCGCCCTCGCTATCTCCATATCGACGGAGGATGGCGTGATCATCTTGTCTACGCCCTGACCGCCGAGGAAGTACCCGACGGCTTGCTGCACCGCTGGCGACAGGCGAGGCCCGCACCCGGCACGTCACAGAAATAAAACTATTGTTCGAAAATGATGCCAATCCTAAGAAAATCTCGGCATATGAGCCGGATCGTGCGACACACCGGGCTGAATTGCGTATGGCGTGTCGCGATCACCCCTACCGTGTAGGACGTGAGCAGTAGCGGCCTCATCTACGCAGTCATCGTCGGGGCCTGGGCTGCCTACTTGGTGCCGATGTGGCTCCGTAGGCAGGACGAGCTCAACGAAGCGCGTCCGACCGAACGCTTCAGCACCGCCATCCGGCTCCTGTCCGGGCGCGCGGCAATGGAGCGGCGGGTCGCGAAGGCGCGAGGTGAGGGCGTCGATCCCACGGCCGACGTAAGTGAACTCGAGGACGACACCGGCCTGGTGGGCCCGGTGGACGTCCGGGGCCTCGCCGTGCCCGCGACCGAGGTGCGCCGCCCCGCCGCCCGGCCGGTCGGCGCTTCGGCGCCGGCATCCGGCTCGCCTGCCGCTCCCGCGCCCGGCAGTCCGCGCGCAAAGGTACTGGCGCGCCGCCGCCGCACCACCACGATGCTGTTCTTCGTCTTCACCATCGGCGCGATCGTGGCAGCCGTCGGCGGGGTGGCGCTGCTGTGGGTGCCGGCCGTCCCCGCCGTGCTGCTGACCTTCTACATCGGGCAGATGCGCCGCCAGGAGCGCCGCCGGTACGAGGTGCGGCTCGACCAGCGGGGCGCCGTCGAGGCCGCGCGCCGGCTGCGGGCCCGCTCCGAGGCGTCCGCCGCCGCGACCGACC